>NZ_JBSWXD010000033.1:0-45547 GCF_056160425.1 Micromonospora sp. ABR4_055 | reverse complement strand
GACGGGGCCGGGACGCCAGCAGGCCGCGCAGGAACGCCGCCGGGCTCTGCTGCGGCCAGAGCCGCTCGACCAGGTTGGCCAGCGCCGGTTCGCCGCGCGGGTCGACGCCTGACCGGTCCTGGACCAGGTCGGCGAGCCGGTCACGGAACAGCTGACGGCGACCGTTGTACGGCAGGTCGGCCGCGGCGGCGGCGTCGAGTGCCTGCTGCACCTGCTCGCCGGGCAGGGTGACGAACCGGCTGCCGAGCAGCAGTCGCTCCGCCGGGTCCGGGGTGCCGATCCGGTTGCGGAGCGCCCGGTCGAGCAGGCCGGCCATCCGGGCGTCGCCCTTGATCCGGGCCACCGCCGCCGGCTCGGCCCGGCCACGCCGTACCGTCGGGGCGAGCCGGCTGATGTCGCGCAGCTCGACCTCGGCGTCGCCGAGCCCGGGCAGCACCTGGCCGATGTAGCGCATGAACGTCGGGTGCGGGCCGACCACGAGTACGTCGTCGGCGGTCAGCTCGGAGTGCTGGAACAACAGCCAGGAGACCCGGTGCAGGGCGATGGCGGTCTTGCCGGTGCCCGGGCCGCCCTCGATCACCAGGACCTGCTGCAGCGGGGCACGGATCAGTTCGTACTGGGCGGCCTGGATGGTGGCGACGATGTCGCGCAGGGTGCCGGTGCGGCCCCGGGCCAGCTCGGTGAGCAGCTGCGCGTCGACGCCGGCCCGACCCGACCCATCGGTCGACCCGCCCGCGATCCCGGCGGCGATCCCGGCGAACAGGACGTCGTCGAGGTGGTCGATGACGTTGCCGGTGCACTGGAATCCGCGTTTGCGCGCCAGGCCCTGGGGCTCGTCGGGGCTGGCGGTGAAGTAGCGGGCCGCGGCCGGCGACTGCCAGTTGATCACCAGCGGGTCGCCGCCGTCGGGCGAGCCGATCAGGTGCCGCCCGAGGTAGTACGCCTCGCCGGACTCGTCGTCGATGCGGCCGAACGCGACCGCGTCGGCGGCGCCGCCGAGAGCCCGGGTGACGGCTTCGGCGTGGTGGCGCAGTCGGGCGGCGGTGGCCCGGTCGGCCCCGCTGCGGGCCAGCGAGCCGAGTGCGGCCACCCGCCGGTCGCGTTCCCGGGCGGCGGCGTCGAAGTACGCCTGTTCGGCGGCGATCTCCGCTGACATGTCGGCCATGTGCACGCTCCCCGGGTCGGCAGACCCGGCACACCGTACCGGTGCGGGCGGGAGCCGGACAGCCCCCGAGTGTGCAGGACCGCCGACCCGGGACGCGGTGGTCCCGGGTCGGTGGGCGAGCCGTGCCGTCGTTCGTCGGCTCTGCCGATCAGACGAAGTTCACGTCACTGCACCACATGTAGGCCTGGTCGAGGTGGGACGCCTGCCAGATCACGAAGACAATGTGGTGTCCGGTGTAACCGGAGGTCGAAACGTTGAAGCTGATGTTCTGTGCCGGCGCGTACCGGCCGGTCTGGGTGATGAAGTCGAGGTTTCCCCACCCGAGCCGCTGGGTAGCGGGGTTGAACCCGTTCTTGCTCACGTAGACCCGGAAGAAGTCGGCGCCATGGCTGGCCTGGTCGTACAACTGGATCGTGAAGTTGCGACCGACGTTGGTCTTCTTCCACTGTCCGGGCTGGTTCAGGCTGTTGTTCCGGGAGAGGGCGTTGCTGCACAGCTGACCATCGGGGGTGCGGCCCTGGAAGCTGCCGCCGAGCCCGTCGCGCAGCGCGCTCATCCAGTTCCACATGGTGTCCGGGTTGGCCTGGAAGGCCTGCCAGCACATCGGGTCCTGCTGCTGCATGGCCGGGTTCATGTGCTGGTGTCCCCAGTCCTGCCAGCACTGGTAGGCGCGGCTCGCCGGGTTGACGATGGTGCCGTGAGCCTGCGCCGCGCCGGTGAACGGCAGCATGCCGGCCATCAGGGCGAGCAGCAGAAAAAGCGCTCGAACAGGCTGGCGGGCGGCCGGTCGGGATCGCCGACCGCGTTGATCGAGGTTGCGTGAACGCACGGTACATCCTCCGTTCCTGGGCGCTCATACGGGTGCGGGCGCTTCCACCCGACTATCGCACCCATTGGTCTAGATATCGATGATTGTCTATAGATATCTGTTATTGTCGGACTGCCCGGAGGCGCCCCCGCAACGACTCCGGGCAGTTCCCGATCCAGGAAAGCGTTGATCTGGCAATCAGCGATCAACAGTTGCCGACCTAGTCGGCCGCCAGCGACTCGACGACCGGTTGACGCAGCGCCCGGCGGGCCGGCAGCAGCGCGGCGACCGCCGCCACCGCGACGACGACCCCGAGCTGCGTCCAGGGCAGGTCCAGCCGGAAGATGTCGTCCTCGGCGCTGTTGAGCACGGCGAGCGCGCTCGCCGCCCCGGCCACCCCGATAGCGATGCCGCACGCCGTACCGCTGACCGCCGTCAGCACCGCCTCGGTGGCGAGCATCCGGCGCAGCTGGCCCCGGGTCAGACCGACGGCCCGCAGTAAGGCGTTCTCCCGGGTCCGTTCGACCACCGACAGGGTCAGGGTGTTGGCCAGACCGAGCAGCGAGATGAGGATCGCCAGGGCCAGCAGCGCCAGCACGAACCGCAGCACCGTGTCGACGGTACTGGTCCGCGCCTCGGCGTACGCCGCCCGATCGACGAACGCCACGAACGGATAGCTGACGACGATCGACTCCACCGCCTCGCGGGCGGCCTCGGCACCGACGCCGGCTGCCGGGTCGAGCTGCACCAGCCAGGTGTCGATGTCGGGGTAGGCGGCGGTGACGTCGATCACCCGGCCCGGCCCGAAGTCCCGCACGTCCCCGTCGGCCACCGCCAGCTCCGCCTTGGTCAGCAGGTCGGGGTGGCCGGCGGCCACGTCGAAACCGCCCGGAGCGCCGTACACCTCGGCGCCGTCGAGCACCACGCCGAGTTCCGGTAGGTCACGAAGCCGGTCGATCAGCTCGGGCGGCACCGGGTCCAGGTCGGACTGCACCAGGAAGGCGGCTCCGATCCGGACGTCAACCTCCCGCTCCACCGCTCGTTTGACGCTGTGCCCGCCGACCGAGAACGCTGTCACCAGCCCGATGCCGATCACCAGCGCCATCGCGGTGGCAGCTGCCGGTCAGGCCGTACGGGCCGTTGGCGAGCACCCACGCGGAACCGACGACGGCGACGATGGCCAGGTCGAACAGCAGCTCGCGGCCGCGGATCATCCAGCTCGGCGGGGTCGGGGTCGGCATGCTACGAGCGTACCCAGGTCAGGCACTGGACCCGGCCGACCGTTGGCCCGGGTCAGGCGTTGGACTTGCCGACCATGGCTCCGGCGATCACCCGGTCCATGCCGGGCAGCCCGGCGGCGGCCAACGCGGCCCGCCGTAGGTGCAGCCACCACCGGTGCTCCGGCACGAACCAGCGGACCCCGCGCCGGGCCACCTGCTGTTTGTCGGTGACGACCGGCCGCATCGCGGTCTCGTAGCGGCGCAGCGCTATCGCCAGCACGCCGGGGTCGGCGCCGGCGGCGGGGTCGAGTGCCCGGGTCAGCTCGGCGGCGAGGGTCTGCGCCCCGGCGACGGCCAGCGAGGCGCCCTGCCCGGCGAGCAGGGACACCGCCTGGCAGGCGTCGCCGACCAGGACCACCCGGCCCTGGCTCCAGGCCGGCATCTCGATCTGGGCGACCTGGTCGTAGTAGATGTCGTCGGCGGGTGGACAGGCGGCGAGCGCCCGCGGGGCGATCCAGCCGAGGCCGGCGTACTCCTGCCGCAGGGCCGACCGGGGATCGGCCGGCAGCTGCGGGTCGGTGGTCCGGTGCACGGCGAAGACGGCGATCCGCCCGTCGCGCAGCACGTAGCAGCCGAGCTGGCGCCGGGTGCTGTCGGTGAGGGCGAACTCGTCGCCGATGGCGTCGCGGGCCGCCGGGTCGTCGAACACCCAGGCGGCGGTGTGGAAGCCGAGGTGGCGCAGGTAGTGCCGTTCGTCGCCGAAGGTCAGCCGACGGACGGTGGAGTGGATGCCGTCGGCACCGACCAGCAGGTCGGCCCGGTGGACGGTGCCGTCGACGGCGGTGGCGTCGACCCGGTCGGCGCGGTGGTCGATGCGGGCCAGCCGGCTGCCGTAGCGCAGCGCGACCCGGCCTGGCAGCGCCTCGCGCAGGATCCGTTCCAGGTCGGGACGCATGATGCTGACCAGCCGACCGTCGACGATGTCGGCGAACCGGGAGTAGCTGAGGCTGGCCCGGCGGCGGCCCTGATCGTCCCGGTAGGTCAGCGCGGTGACCTGGTAGCCGTACTCGTGCAGTTGCGGCAGCAGCCGCATCCGTTCGATAGCGTCGTAGCCCGACCCGAAGAAGTCGATCATGTAGCCCTCGGTACGCGGCGCCGGCGCCTGTTCGAGGACGGTCACCGCCCAGCCGGCGGCGTCCAGCCGGTGGGCCAGGGCCAGCCCGGCGATCCCGGCGCCGCAGATGACCGCCTTCACTGTCGGTCCCCTTCCGTCGTGGCGTTGTCGGTGGTGCTCATGCTGAGCTGTCGGTGATGTCGTTGGTGACCAGGCGGATCAGCGGTCCGGCGACCGCGTCCGAGGTGAGGCCGGATGACAGTGGACGGTGCAGCATGAGGCCGTCGAGGGCGGCGGCCAGCACTGCGGCGCTGCCCGGCGGGTCGGCGACGCCGTGGCCGGCCAGCCACTCGGCGATCCGGCCGCGCAGCCCGTCGAGGATGCCGGTCAGCACCTGGCGCAGCTCGGCGTCACGGGCGGCGGCCAGGTACACCTCGGCGAACAGCAGGGAGGTCGGGTCGGTGCCGGAGTATCCGTCGAGGGCGGCGAGCAGAGCCCGTACTCCGGCCTCGGGGCTCACGGCCCCGGTGAGCAGGGTGTCCAGCTCGCCGGCGAGGTCGGTCATCGTGCCGGTGGCCGCCTCGATCAGCAGCGCCCGCACCGAGGCGTAGTGGTAGTGGACCAGCCCGGGGGCGACCCCGGCCCGGTCGGCAACGAGCCGGGTGCTGACGGCGGCCCAGCCGCGCTCGGCGATCAACGCGACGGCGGCGGCGCGCAGCCGGGCCCGTACCTGCCGGCCGCGTTCGGCGGCGGTCTGCGTCACGTCTCACCTCCGGAACGGCGACTGTTGGGCGATTGCCCTGGACGCTCGTATTGGGCGACCGCCCAACAATCTACCACGCCAACCCGGTCCGCGAAATCGGCTCTGGATTCCGGGGTGCCACCCGTGCGACCCTGTTTGCAATAAGTAGTCGCCCGATCACCAATGGCTACCCCTCGGCCGGAGGCGTGCGTGAGCGAGCTGTACCGGACGCCGCACCACCAACCACCACCAGGCAAAAACAGCGACACGACCCCGATGCAGGTGCTGGTCACCGGCATCACCCCGCCGGTGCCGTCCGCGACACACGGCGCGATGACCACCCTCGTCGGCCTACGCCTCGACGGCCCCCAGCGCTGGATCCGGTTCGACGAGATCCCCGCCCACCCGCTCAGCCAGACCGCGCCGGTACGGCGGTACGACATCGTCTCAGCCATCGCCAAGCCGGACCCGGCCGATCCCCGCCCGGAGAGTTGGCGAGTCCACGACGCAACCCTGCGGGTCCGTCACGAAGCCCGGCGGTGGCCCGGACGCGCCGCGATCCTGCACCGGCACGCCGAATGGTCCATGTGCGACCTGGAAGACTCGGCGGCACGGCACCCCGACGCCCAGTCACTGGCGCTGATCCGGGTCGCCGAACTGCGCTACGTACGGGTCAACCGGACCCCGGTGGCACCGCCGGCCGAACGCTGGTCCGCCGCCACCTGGCGCCGCACCGAGCCCGACCTGTTCCGTCCGGTGGTGCACGACCTGCTGCGCCGACCGCCGTTCACCGTCGCCTACCGCTACCACTGCCACCATCCGGTCTGCCGCAGTCACGTACAGGACTTACGCGACTGGGACGTGGTGGCATACCAACGCGCGCGGCAGAAATACTGCGGGCTGCCGCTGCGGCGCGCGCTGGCACGTGAGTTCTGGTGGCCGTTGTGCCAGCCCGGCCGCGAGGTGGCGTTCCTGGTCGGCAGCCGCCGCGACGCCCCGGCCACCTTCGACATCCTGGACACTGTCATCCTCCGCCGCTAGCCCCGTCCCCTTCGGACTGGTCAGGGACTCCGGGCGAGTTGCCGTCCGGTCTCGGCAGCCTCCGGCAGGCCGAGCACGGTGAACAGGTCGTGGGCCAGGATCAGCTGTTCGCGGGACTCCTGGTCGGCGCCGAGCGCGTGCAGCACCCGCGAGAGCACCGCATAAGCGTAGGCCTGATCTCGCTGGTCACTGAGCCGCTCGCAGTGCCCGGCCGCCTGCCGGGCATGCCGGAGAGCGAGCTCCAGCTCGCCGGTCTCCCGTAAGGCATCCGCCAGCCGGTAGCGCGCCCTCGCCTCCCGCACGTGCAGACCGGCTGACACACACAGATCGAGGCACCGGCCGAACCATGACACGGCGTCCTCGTACCGCTGCTGGTCGACCGCCGCAAACCCGAAGACATACCACGCGTACGCGGTCGCGCCGTCGTCCAGCAGGTCGTCGAACGAGTCCAGGGCCTCCCGGCAAGCGCCCTCGGCCTCGGCAGACCGTCCACGGTAGGGCTCAGCGCGATCTTCGAGGCGCTGGAGCACCACCTTAGTGGACTGCGCGGCCTCGCTGGCGGCGGGACGACGCTACGCCGCGCGGGTGAGATCTCCCGCGACGTGACGCTCAGCCAGGACGTGGCGCTCGGCCTGCTCGGGGAATTGCCCGACGGGCCGATGGGGTGCCTACCCTTCCGGGTGGTGACCAGCGGCGCCGAGATTGACGTGCCGCTGTTCCTTCCGTGCCGGACTACCTCGACGAGGAAGCCGACCCGCTGCGGGACAGTCTGGGTGACCACTACGACTACACCGGGGTGAGCCGTTACTCCTGCAACAACGGCTGGGCGGCGGAGACCATCACCGGTCAGCGGCTGTACCTGATCGACATGACCACCGATCTGGGCGTGCCGGCGATCTTCGCCTACCTTCCCACGCAGGATGGCGAACCGGCCCGGATCCGCGGCTGGGGCGCCTCACTCTCCCGCCACTATGCGATCGCCCGTGCGGTGAGCGAGCTGGTCCAGGTCCACCTGGCGTCCTCGCTCGGGAACATCCACTCCGCGTTCGCGGCCATGGCGCCCGTCCGGCACGACTGGACGACGCCCTACCCCGCGCTCCATGCCTGTTACCGAAGCGACTTCAGCACCCGGCTCGGCGACGCCATCCTGGTGCCGTACCGGGACACGGAAGCGCCGGACACCGCGGTTGGCCATTTCGACGCGCTCATCGATGCCCTCGTCAGACGCGGCTTCACGCCGCTGCAGCGAGACCACTACGTCACCGGCAACCTGGCCGTGGTCAACATCTTCGTCCCCGGCCTGGAGCGGTTCATGCTCGTCACCGACGGACAGGTGGTGGTGCCGGGGAAGCGCGGCATGGCGGTCAAGAACAACGGAACACCACCTGGCGGCTTCTTGAACAACGCCGAATAGCCCACGTTGATCATGGCACTGGGTCGGTTGCCGCTGGCCGGCCGAACACCAGACACGTCAAAACAACGGTGACAGGTATCTGGTGTTCGGCTCGTGCACCCGGCAACCGGCCGGCCCTGGCGCGGCGGGCCCGGCCGGCCGGACAATCGGCAGCATGGCGATGCTGTGGCTCGGCGGAGCGGTGCTGCTGACCCTCCTCAGCGGCTTCCTGTTGGGCCAGGAACCGGGACTCACCTTCGTCACGGCCGTCCTGGTGCTGTGGGCAGCTGCAGCCGCCTACGTGGTCGCCGCCATCTGGCCCGCTCGCGCAGCTTCCGGTAACCGGGCCAGCCGGTTGACGACGGTCGTCATCACCGGACGCACACTGCTGGGGATCGCGGTCGGAGCGCTCAGTCTCGCCTTCGCCGGCGCGTACGGCGAAGGCAACCTTTCGCCGTACGGCGAACAGGTCACCGCCGAGGTCACCGATGTCCGTGACGGGTGCGTGCCGGGCACCGAACTGTGCCACCCCAGCTACCAGCTCTCCGTCGGCGGCGACGATCTCGGCTGGGTTCCGTTCTGTGGGCCGGCCGAGCCGGTCGGCTCGATGGTCGAGGTCGACATCGACCCACTCGGTCAGCGAGAGCCGCTGATCGTCTCCTGTATCCCCGGGCGGGACGCGGGACGAACGATCACCACAGCGTGGCTCGGTGGCGTCGGCGCCATCGGCCTGGTGGCTGTCGTCGGCCCAGCCTGGCGTGCCGCCCGCTCCCGGGGCCTTCGTCGACCCGACGTCACCGAGCCGGGCTGACCCCGGAGCCGGAGTCAGCCGACCAGCTCGTCCGGCAGGTCGGCCAGGAGCTTTCTGGCCTCGGCGACATCCGGGTGGTCGGGGCCGTACGCGCGTACCAGGACGGCCAGCGACTCGCGCAACGTCGCGGCGGCCGCCGCCACCTGCCCGGAGCCCAGCTGCAGCAGCCCGATCTGCCGGCGCAGGTCGAACGTACCCGGATGGTCTGCGCCGTGCTGCCGTACCTCGTCGGTGAGCAGGGCGTCGAGCAGCTGCAACGCCTCGGTCGACTGCCCGATCAACGCATGACAGGTGGCCTCCTTGAGCCGGCAGGCCACCGCCAACTCAGCAGCCGAGCCGCCGGACGCCGGGCCGGCGACGGAGCCCGCAGCGCCCGCAGACGCGGCGGAGCCGGCTGCGGCGGCCAGATCAGTGGCCAGCTCCCGGTACACGGGGATCGCGCCCCGGTAGTCGCCGCCTTCGAACAGCACGCTCGCCAGCTCGAACCGCAGGCTCGCCACATCACCGTCGGTGGGGCCGAACACCTGCGACGCCGGACCGGCGACATCGGCGAGCACCTCGGCCGCCTGGTGGAACCGGGACTGCCGGACCAGGCGGCCGGCTTCGCTGCGGGCCCGGTCCAGCGCCGTACGACTGAGCGTCGGCTCAGCCTCAGCCGACGGAGCAGACAGCTCCGACGCAGCCGGCGCAGCTGGGGCCGCCGGGTCCGGGCGGGCAGCCAGCACCCGGCCGAGAACCTCCGCGTACATCCGCACCGGGCTGGGCCGTGTCGGCGGCGCCAGCGCCCCGGGCAGCGGGCCGAGATCCGTCGCGTACGGCAACAGCCGGCGGTACACCTCGTCGGCGCTGCCCGGCCGCTCGTCGGGGCGCTTGGCCAGCAGCGCCGCCAGCAGCTGCGCCAGCTCGTCCGGCGCGTCCGGAGGAAGCCGCCGCAACGATGTCGGCACCCCACTGACCTGCTGGTTCATCAGTACGTACGGGCTGGAGCCGGTGAACACCTGTGCGCCGGTGAGCATCTCGTGCAGGGTGCAGCCGAGCGCGTACAGGTCGGTCTGCGGGCTGCTCAACTCGGCGCGGATCTGCTCCGGCGCCATGTACGCCGGGGTGCCCAGGCTCTACCCGGTACGGGTGATCCGGGACAGGTCGGTACGGTCCAACGCCACCGCCAGCCCGAAGTCGAGCACCTTCACCCCGCCGTCCGGCTCGACCATGAGGTTGTTCGGTTTCAGGTCGCGGTGCACCAGCGACGCCCGGTGCGCCACCGACAGCACCGCGCAGGTCTGCGCGGCGATCGCCGCCGCCCAGCCGACCGGCAGTTGGCCCTGCTCGGCGACCAGGTCGGCGACGCTGATCCCGCCGACCCGCTGCATCACCAGGAACGGCCGGCCGTCGTGGCTGCCGACGTCGAACACGGCCGGCACCCCGGGATGCTGCAGCCGGGCGGTGATCCGAGCCTCCCGGAAGAACCGTTTCACCAGCTCCGGGTCGGGTTCGAGGTCGGGGAACCGGATGAACTTGACGGCGACTTCCCGCTCCAGCTTCACGTCCCGGCCGAGCCACACCTCGCCCATCCCGCCCCGCGCGATCATCTGCTCCAGCTCGTAACGGCCTTCGCTCAACGCCGGCAGGCTCACCTCTCGCTACCTCTCCGCAGCAGTCGACGGTGGTCGCAGGGTGCCGTCGGCAAGCCCGGCGAACCCTTGCCGGATCAACGCCTCCCCCAGCGACACCGTGCGCCGGAGACTGTCCTCGAAGGTGACCAGCCGCCGGAACGCCTCACCGTAGCCGCGTTGCTCGGCAAACGGTAGTCGGGGGATCACCACCCGTCGGGCGTCGGTGCGGGCCAACGCCGACGAGCTGCGCACCGCACCACTGGTCCGGCTCTGCGCCGCGCGCAGAAACCCGGCCAGGAAGTACGGGTCGACCCGCGCCGGGTCGACCCGGAACAGCAGCAGCTGCGGGCCGAGCACCGCGCCGCCGCTGTCCAGCACCCGCGCGGCGGGTTCCCGACCGACGACCTGGTCAGCGCGTTCCTGCGCGACTGGCACGCCACCACCGTCTGGCAGACCCCCACCTCATCCCGTTGACCCCGCCGGGCTCGTCTGACAGACGTGCAAGCCGTCGTCAACGCTCGGCGCGGTTCTGCTCGCGGAGCTGGTGCAGCAGGGCGGTCCAGCGCTTCGGCACCCCCAGGTCGAGGAACTCGGCCTTCAACGCGGCGATCTTCCGCTCCCGGTCGGCCAGCATCGCCTGCACGGCCGCGGTCAGCTGCGAGACGAACGCGCTCTCGCCCAGCCGGGTGACCGTGCCCTCGGCGAGCTGCACGGTCCAGGAGAGGGCGCCGGTGGTGCGTACCGTGATCGAACCGTCCGGTGAGCCGCCGGACGCGACCACCTCGTTGAGCGCCCGCGCGTACGCGGCCTGCCCTGGTGTCTGCTCGGGTCGGGCCGGCGGGTCGACGACGACCCGGAACGCCGCCGACCGTCGCTCGTGGAGATCGTCCTGGACCGCTGGAACGCGACCCACATCGCCTGCCCGAGCCGGCTCAGCTGGTGGGCGAGGGTGTCGTCGGTGTAGCGACCGTACGCCGCGTAGCTGAAGCTGATCCGCAAGTCCGTACCGTCGGTGGTGTCCGCCCAGATCGCACCGTCCGGGGACGACGCGGAGATCGGCGGGCGGCGGTCAAGGTCGGGCTCGCTCATCTCTCCCCCGTTCCGCAGGTCACCTGGCCACCGTCGAAATCCGCCCCGGACAGCGACGGCAACGAGACGACAGTCGATTGCCACACTGTGTTAGGACTAGGCGGTGAAACGAACTGCGCGTGGGCTCGCTGCGGCACTCGTCGCAACGGCGACAGTCGGAATCCCGCTGCCGGCACTGGCGGCCGACGCGGTCTCTCCGGTCGAGCCGCTGGCGGCCGAGGCGGCTCCGGCCGACGGATCGACGGCGACGCTGTACGCCGGAACCGGTGAGGCCGGGTACTCCGGCGACGATGGTCCTGCCACGGCGGCGGCGCTGAACCAGCCCGGTGGGGTCGCCGTCACGCCGGACGGGGTCGTGTACGTCGCCGACACCGGCAACGGGGCCGTCCGGGCGATATCCACCGACGGCGTGATCCGCACCGTCCCCGTGGGCGAGTTCACCCTCAGCTATCCGAGCAGTCTGGCGGTCGACGCGGCCGGGACCATCTACATCGGTGACAGTGGCAACGCCCGGATCCTCGCTCTGTCGCCCGACGGCGACGTGACCCTGGTGGCAGGCGGCAACGGGGCCGGGTTCGCCGGTGATGGCGGGCCGGCCGTCGAGGCGCAGCTGCGCGACGTCAGCGGGCTGACCGTCGACGCCGACGGCGGGTTGGTCTTCGGCGACCTGCGCAACTACCGGGTCCGGCGGATCAACGCCGACGGCGTCATCGACACCCTGATCGGCAGCGGCGACGTCGGGCTGGTGGCGGGCGGCGACGCGGTGAGGTTCACCTTCCCGTACGCGCCGATCTCGACGGCGGACGACCCCGACGGCGGCCGCTGGGTGGCGAGCACCCTGCTGTACGGCCTGTCCGACAACGTGATGCGCGCGGTGGTCCGCGACGGCGACAGCCGGTGGACGTACTCCGAATCGCAGTCAGCGGAGATCCCCGCCGGTGCTTGGCAGGGCAACCTCTACCTGGCCGTCACCGCGAACGCCCGGTACCTGTCGACCGACGACGGCCTCTACCGCTTCCACCCGGACAGCCGGGTGGAGACCCTGCTGGCGAATCCGTCGATCGCCGGCCCGCTGGCCATGGTGGACGACCAGCTCGGCTACCTGGTGGACCCGCTCCAGCACAAGGTGTACCGGTTGGAGCTGCCGGCGATCTCCGCCGCCGGTCCGGGCAACGGCGGCGACGCGGATCCCGACGGCGCGGTACGGCCGTGGTGGGTGCTGGCCGCCGGGGTCGCGGTCGCGGTGACGCTGCTGGTGGCGGTCGTCGCGGTACGCCGCCGCAAAGCATGAACGCACGACCGCTCGGCACATCGCCGGAGCGGCTCCATCGACCATCGACCGGGGGTGATGGTGATGCCGGAGGATGTCACCGGTGGTGACCTGTACGCGCTGTGGCGGGTGTCTGAGGCGCTGCTGCCGCGCGTGGCGGACGTCTACTACGACGCGAACCGGCTGGTCGCGGCGGCGGACGGCGCATCCGGGCTGACCTTCGCCCTGACCATGTGGAACACGCTGCGCTACGAACTGCAGGACATGTACGCCGAGATCGGCGGTGTGGTGCTGGACGGCGCGACCGCCGTACGGGACGCCCGCCTCGCGTACGAGGCGACCGACGCGCAGGCCGCGAGCGAGCTTCAGTCGCTTCTCGCCGACCCGTGGCGCAACTCCACCGACCCGGCGATCGCACCGCTCGCACCCGGGTCCGAGGACGATCCAGGTACGCCGATCCCCGCCCCACGGCGGTCCGACGGGTCCTGAAGGGGGCGACAATGGGCAACGCCGACACTCCGGCCGAGTACGCGAATCCGAAATTCGTTTCGGATCTGACCGATAAGGCCGAAAAGCTGCGGCAGGAGTTTGTCCGGCAGACCCTGCAGGACATGCGCTCCTACCTGGATGCGCTGCTGGAGGAGTACAACAAGGCCAACCCGGACCGGCGGGCGTACACCATCACCTCCGGGGCGTTCTCCGTCGTCATCAACAAAGGCCCCGGGCTGCCGAACGAGGAGGTGGTCCTCGCCGAGGCGGAGATCAGGCAGTGGGAGTATGCGATCGAAAACGAACACTACGCCTGGGTTGTCCCCACCTTCAATAGCTACCTGATGCCGGACCCGGACGAGGCCAACCTGGCCATCGACAATCTCGGCAAGATCGCCGCGATGTTCGGCGGATCGGTTGCCGAAGCCGGCGAGCTCGGCAACCGCGACATGGGGCTCACCGGCCTGCAGACCGTCCGCGACCAGATGGAGAACCACTGGGAGGGTTCGTTCCAGCAAACCTTCATCGGCAACTTCGTCGCCCCGCTGGAGAACGGGCTGGCCTGTCGGGCCGCCGCCGCCCGCATCGCCAAGGAGCTGTTGGAAGCCAACAAGATCAGCAAGATCGCCCAGCGGAAGGCCGTCCTCGACCTGCTAGACAAGGCGATCGCGGCCCTTGGTGACCTCGGCGCGGGCGGCAAGTCAGCCAAGAGCTACACCTGGAGCACCCTGGTCGGCATCGCCGCCGGCACCCTGATCGCCACCACCGGCGGCATGGCAGCCTGGGTCGGCGCGGTGATCATCTCGACCAGCACCCTGGCGCAAGGGCTGGAGGTGGGCAGCGACGCCGAGCCCGTCGAGATCGGCGGCACCACCGCGCAGGACATCGCAGTCGCGGTGCAGCGGGCGCTGACCAAGCAGAACGAGAAGTACGTCGACGACGAAACCAAGGTCGCGGACGCCCTCACCCGACTGCACCAGGACGTGGCCGCCGCCCGCAACGTGGTCGGGCAGCTGGGCGTCAACCGGCCCGACCTGCACGGAGCCTCATCCGCCGACATCCGGCGCGGCCTGACCCCGTCAGACTGACCTGACCCCGGCAGACTGACCTGACTCCGTCGGGCTGAACGACGAAGCCGGATGTCGGTGGGGCGTGGCACCCTGACCGGGTGAACGTCGAGGAAGCCGTCCGACTGCGCCGGGCCCGGGACCTGCTGGACCGGGAGTACGCCCGCCCGTTGGACGTGCCGGCGATGGCGCGGGCCGCGTACATGTCGCCGTCGCATTTCACCCGGTTGTTCCGGGCCGCCTACGGCGAGAGCCCGTACGGCTATCTGTCGACCCGGCGGGTCGAGCGGGCCAAGGCGCTGCTGCGCCGTGGCGACCTGAGCGTCACCGACGTCTGCATGGCGGTCGGGTTCACCTCGCTCGGCTCGTTCAGCTCCCGCTTCACCGAGCTGGTCGGCGAGTCGCCCAGCGCGTACCGGGCCAGGTCACACGCCGCTAGCGCGGCCATCCCGGCCTGCTACGTCAAGGCCGTCACCCGCCCGACCCGCCCGGCCGCGCTGCGCCTTACTGTTCATTGACGGCTGAAACGAGGCTTGGAGCTAACCGAACAGCTCACGGATCACGCCCATGGCTCGTGGCGAGATCGCCTCGTCCGGATAGAAGTCACGGCACAACCGCACGGCATCGTCCACCGTCGCGACCTCGGCCAGTGCAGCGAGGGTACGAAGGTCGTCCACGTCGCGTGCCCGTGCCGCGAGAGCCTTCATCGCGAAGATGTGCTCGGGCGAAGCCGCCATGACGCGAATGCCGGGATGGTCGAAGACCCGCCGTCGCCCCGGGTCCTCTTTGCCAGACACGTACACACTGGCCTGCTCGTTGAGCCACCACGGGGGCAGTCCTAGTTCGTCGGCCACCGCACGCGCCTCGTCGAGAACGACGCCGTGCGGCACGAACATCGCATCGACGTCCCTGGTCACCCGTTTTGCGTCATAGGCCAGCGCCATCGCGGCACCACCGACGACGAAGATGTCAGCAACGACCCCTCGACGGACGAGCCGATCACCCAGGCTACTGAACGCTCGCTCAAGTTCCGCGCGCCCCATCAGGACGCCGTCTGAGCCGGTCACGCCGCTGCCAGGTCGTGGACGGACAGGTACACCCCATGCTTGCGAAGGGCGGCTGGCGCCCACGCCAACGCATCTGCCCGGTGGACTGCCAATTCGGCAGGAAACCATGGTCGGCGCAGCACCCGCGCCTCAGCCCATTGCGGCGGGGCGACGTCCGCCTGAGCGAGCAGATGCTCTGCGAGTGCCGCGAGTAGCGCGTCCCACCGCTCGTCCCCGGTCTGCTCCGGTTCGTCCAGCAGCAGCGTCACCCTGGTGTCCGCCGGCTCCCAGCGGAACTCCTCCAGGAACTCCCACACCAACTTCCACCGGGTCTGGTCGACGTCTGTGGATGCCAGATGGCTGGCCAGCACTGCCAGACTCATCGGTTCGTAGCCGGTACCCACAACGCGAACCTCACTTTCCGAACCTCGGCATCACTTCGGCACCATCAGCTTCAGGCTACCGGGCGACGGCCTGTCCAGGACCGGCCGGAGTATCAAGTCGGTTTGGAGAAGCCCAGGTCAGCCGGCCGGCGTAGCGTCGCTGGCATGACAATCAAGCTTTCCCACACGTTCCTGCTCGTCCGCGATCAGGACGAGGCACTGAAGTTCTACCGCGACGTGCTCGGCCTGGAGGTCCGCACCGACGTGCCGTTCGAGGGCGTCCGCTGGCTGACCGTCGGCCCGCCCGGACAGCCGGACGTCGAGATCGTGCTCGAAGTCGCCGCGATGGGTCGCGCCGCCGACCAGGAGACCCTGGAGCTGCTGCTCGCCAAGGGCTCGCTCAGCGGGCTGATCTTCCTGGTCGACGACGTGGACGCGACGTTCGAGCGGGTCCGGGCCGCCGGGGCGGAGGTCATGCAGGAGCCCATCGACCAGCCGTACGGGGTACGCGACTGCGGTGTCCGCGACCCGTCCGGCAACAACATCCGCTTCTCGCAGCGACTGCCGCAGTAGTCGCACCGCCGCTGCGCCACCCGCGCGTCGAGTGGAGGGCTGGGGTACGCAATTCGGCGGAGGTTACGTACCTCAGCCCTCCACTCGACGAGTTTCACGGGCGGCGACGGGCCGGCCGGGTCACCGCGCCGGGGCGGCGCAGCGCGTCCGCCCGTACGACGATCGAGCGGAAGCGTTGGTCCTCGCCGCCGACGACCTCGACCCCGACCAGATGGACCCATTCGATCCCCGGATGCTGCGCCCCGTCGTCGACCCGGGTGACCCGCAGCACGAGCCGACCGAGGCCGTAGCAGTAGTCGCCGGTATTCAGCGAAACCGTGTCGCCGACTTTGACCAGCGGGTCATTTCTCATTGTTGATCATTTCCACCGGCTTGCCGCCGCGCAGCAGCTCGGCGAACCACTCGTACGCCCCGAAGTCTTCCACGCGTAGAAATTGCAGCGCGGTGTCCATCGGGCGGCATCCGTCGGTCAGGCAGACCGGGCAGCCGGCCCACTCCGCTGAAGGCCAGTGGTCGGTGACGACGCTCGTCGCGTACCGGATGGCGACGTCACGGGTCTGCTCCTCGCTCAACTCGGGGATGGCCGGCGGTTGGGAACCTGGTACCAGGACACTCATTTCTGCCCTCCGCTGATCCTCGGAAACTTGTCCTGCGAACACTCTGGACTCCGCCGGCACTCTCCCGTAAGGATGGATCGGCATACCCGTGAAATCACTCACGTACGGAGGGGTAAGCGGTGGACATGATCATGTGGATACGCGCGCTCAAAGCAGCGCGCGTCGCCGCCGGAGTAAGCCAGGACGGGCTCGCCGAGAAGATCAATTGGAGCGCGTCGACGATTGCCGCGATCGAGACGGGCCGACGCAAGCCGACCTTCAAATTTGCCGAGGAAGCCGATGAGGCGCTGGACACCGGCGGCCTGCTGACCGAGCTGCTGGACCGCGCCGAACGCCAACGCACCCCCGCCTGGTTCATCGCCTGGCGCAAGCAGGAAGCCCAGGCCAAGCGCCTCCGCACCTTCCAACCGACGGTCATCCCGGGCCTGTTACAAACCGAGGAGTACGCCCGAGCGATCCTCACCGCTGGTGGCCTGCATACGCTGGCCAAGGTGGAGGAAATGGTCCGCGTTCGGATGGAACGGCAGGAGTTGCTGACCCGCGACGACCCGCCAGAGTGCATCTTCATCTTCGACGAGTCGACCTTGTGCCGACCGGTGGGCGATCACGCCATCCTCGACCGGCAACTCCAGCACCTTCAGGAGGTCGCCAAGCTGCCGAACGTGCGGATCCACATCCTGCCGACCGAGGTCGGCGCGCATGCCGCGCTCGGTGGCGGCTTCGCGGTCGCCCAACTGCCCGACCTCGACCCGATCGCCTACTTGGAAACCGCCACCAAGGGCCAGGTCGCCGACGACGAGGAGACGATCGAGCTACTCAACCGCCAGTGGGACAGCCTGCTCGGCGACGCCGCCTCCACCAGCGCATCGCTCCGCATCATCGCGAAATATAGGCTGACACCATGACGACTCCTGACGGTCTGCACTGGCGCAAATCCAGCCGGTCCGGCGACACGGGCGGCAACTGTGTCGAGGTCGCCGCCGTGTGGCGCAAGTCCAGCCGTTCCACTAACACCGGTGGCGACTGTGTCGAGGTGGCCGACAACCTGCCCGGTCAGGTCCTGGTCCGCGACTCGAAGGACCGAGACGGCGGCACCCTCACCTTCTCCCCCACCGCCTGGACCACCTTCCTCACCCACACCCCCGCCCGCTGACCCCACCCGTACGTGCACAGCCGGTCGCCTTCGCCAGCCACCCTGGCGAGGCGACCGGCGCTCACGGTTGAGCCACTATGACTTGATTGGCTCTGGGGCCGGATATCGCTGTCCATAGGTGCGCGTCGTCCGGCACTAACAGCAGCCGCCCGCCCCCAATGGAGACCGACTTCTCGCGTCGGTGAAGGGCGAGGTCGTACACGGAGAGCTCCACGCCATGCTGGCGCTCGCAGCTGAGACACGGCTCGTGTGCCGGTGGCGTACGGAGTCAGCTGACCGACGGACCACCCCGGCCCGCCCGAAACTTGTACGCAGCGATACCGACCGGCGGGCTGGTATGCCTTCGGGGTTGATGCCACAGGCGCATCTTGATGCACCTGTGGCATCGAGACTGTGGCAACACTCTGCCCCGGGAGCCGTGACGAGCGGCACGCCGCCCACCGAACCCGCGCCGGACGGCGAGCAGCCGGACGCGCTGCGGTCGGCATCGACGGTTGCCAGGCTGTACCGTGGCAGAGCCGCCTTCGGTCCGCATTGGAAAGTGGGAGTACGCATCATGGCCACACCGACCGTGAATGCCCTTGATCCCAGCCGACGAAGGCGAAAGATCCTCATGCCTCTGTCCGTAGTGGTGCTTGTCGGGGTGGTGACTGCCTGCGCCGCGATCGCCCTGCAGACGCGGGGCCAGCCCGACACGACCGCTACCCCCACCACACCGTGCATCGGCCCACCGGATCGAGCAACACCGTCGGCAGCAGCGACAGCGACTGCCGCGCCGGACGGCAACGGGCTCGACGTGGTCGAGTCCGGCTTCACCCAGCTCGGCAGCAGCTCGGCACCGATCACCCGCAACGCCGTCGTCAGCATCGGCGCCGTCGTTGCCAACACAAGTACGCACACCGCACACCGTGCCCTGGTGACCTTCGACGTCCTCGACGGAGAGGGTGAGTCCGCCGTCCTCACCACGATCCTCGACCAGCCCCGGGAGATCCCGGTCATCCTTCCCGGCGAACGCGTCGGCGTGGGCGGCCAGTTCTGGATCCGATCCGAGGACGGCCAACGGGTCGAGGTCGCCCGAGTGAACGCCACCATCTCCGGCGCAACCTGGACCGCAACCGCCGACACGGCAACCGCCGACACCGCAGACGCGGGGACCGCAGAGGCGACCGCACCTGGTGATCCGACCGCAGCCGGCAACCCGACCACCGCTGGCGGAATCACTACCCGGCATCTGGAGACCCGACGGCACGACACGGACCAGATCGACGCCACGGTCACCTACGAGGTCCACTCACCGTACTGTGGGGAGTGGACCTCGACCGGCACGAGCGCGGTCTTCCGCGACGCCGCAGGCACGGTAGTCGGCGGTGGCTTCGACCCCGCCATCTCGCCGTACGGCTGCCTGCCCGGCCGGCATCCTCGCTCGGCGCTGCTGCTGCGCAGCCTGCCGCCGGCCGCAGCCGAGGCCCGGACAGAGGTTCACCAGCTCTGCGCACCCCCTGACGACCCGCAACGATGAACAACGGGAAATGGTCCGAAACATGAAACACGAACACCTCGGCAAGCTGCTTCCCACCGCCGCGATGGTCGGTGTACTGGCGATGTCGGCGGCCTGCACACCGGGGCCGTCGACATCCGATGATGTCGCCGAGCCGCCGGCCGGGTCGGGCGGGCAGCCCGCCGGAGCCGATCCGGCCACGAATCAGCATCCGCTGCTCGCCGCCGCGCTGGAGATGGACCCGCAGGTACGTGCCGTCGTTGGCCGGCTCACCGAAGCGTGCCTGCGCGACGCCGGCATCGACCGGTTTCCCGCCCAGCTCCCGGCCGGGCTTCCCGGGCCGGCGGTCGTGCCTCCGCTGCAGCCACCGACGCTGGACGAGGCAAAGACGAACGGGTACGGCATCCGCGCGGCCGAGACCGCCGACCAGGCCGACGCCGGCACCAACGCCGGTGCCACCACTGAACGGTTCACCTGGCCGTCACCGGCTGAGGAGCGTCGCTACCAGGAGGCGTTGACCGGTGCCGCAGACGGCGAGACGCTCACCGACGACGCCGGCAACCCGACGCTCGGCGGCTGCGTCGGCGAGGCCCGGTCCGCCGTGTACGGCGAGGTTGCCGCGCCGCCGAGCCCGGTGACCGTGATCGACGAGGCGGCACGCGCCGGTTACGCCGCCGATCCGACGGTGACCTCGGCGACGGCCGCCTGGTCGGACTGTCTCCAGCAGGAAGGCCAGCCACTGCTGCTCGACCCGGCGGACGCCCGGCGCTTCGCCCAGTACTTCCACTACCCGGTCGGTGAGCGGCCCGGCGGACCGGTGCCGGAGGGCGGCCCGTGGTCGACCGAGGTGGCCCGGAGAATGGAGATCGAGCTCGCCGTCGCGGACGCCGGGTGCGCCGACCGGACCAGCCTGCGTAAGGCACAGCGGCTGGCGTGGGAGGAGGCGCTGGACGCTGCGGTCGACCGGCACGGTAGGGAACTGTCCGGATACCGGGATGCGATGGCCGCCGCGCTGCGGCAGGGCCAGCAGGCGATCGCCGACTGAGCCGTACCGGAAAGTGACGGATTGACGACAGGAGCTCAGCAGACTGATCATCCTCACCTAGAGTCACCGCAACCTCCCTGCACCACCTACGGAATGTGTCCATGTAGTACGTTGGGGTAACCGCGGCAGTCCATCGGCTCAAGAGTGGGGAACAGGCGCGCCATGCCCGCATCGATCCGGCTCCGGCCAACCGTGCCGGCGGCGCTCGCCGTCGTCCTGATCGCGGCCGCCGCCGTCACCGCCGCCTGCTCACCCGACTCGGAGCCCGACCCGGCAGCGTCCTGTATCGAGGCACCCGACGGCCCACTCACCGGCACCGCCGGCCCGTCCGCCGAGGCACCAGACGGCGGCGGGCTGCGGGTCGTCGAATCCGGCGTGACGATCGTCCCGCCGGTGCGTCGACCCGGCTCGGCGACCGCGAGCATCGGGGTGATCGTCGAGAACACCAGCGGGTACGTCGCCTACCGCACCCGGGTCTCTTTCGACGTGCGCGACGGCGCCGGCGACACCGTCGTGGTCGGAGACGGCGGCGGGACGGTGCTGCTGGAGGTGCCGTTGCTGCTGCCCGGTGCCCGGTCCGGCGTCGGCACCGCCGTGTACGTCGACGAGGCGGCCGACGCCGCCGACCGGGTCGAGGTGGACACCACGCTCGGTGCCACCACCTGGGTCGAGCACCGGCCGGACGAGGTCGCCGGGGTCACCACCACACACGACCGCACCACCATCGTCGACGCGGAGTCGCATAGTGGGATCGTGTACTACCGGATGGCGTCGCCGTACTGCACCGGGCTGTTCACCCGGGGCGTCGGCACCATCTTCCGGGACACCACCGGCCAGATCGTCGGCGGCAGCATCGACGGCGACAAAGGACCCGGCCGGTGCGACCCGGACCAGGCAGAGCAGCTGACGTTCATCACCGACAGCATTCCGTCGAACATCGACGACTCCCGGACCGAGAGCTACCCCTACTGCGACTTCGGTCCCGCGCCCAGTTCGCCGGGGTGGTCGACGGCAGCTCCCTTCAACTAACCGGCTGACAGGGTCGGCCATTCGACGGGCAGAGGGAGGATCACGTGACGAACAGTGAGCCCAACAGCGGCACCAGGTTAGGCGCAGACCTGTACGGGCTCTGGCGTGCCGGCCGGGACAATCTCCCCACCGTGGCGGCGGTCTACTCGACGGCTGGCGACGTCCTCGAGGCTGCCGCCGTCGGCGTCGCCGGGGCGTTCGTCCGCTCGGGCAATCTGCCCGGGGTGCCGTACGGTCCGGCGTACCAACCATGGGTCGAGCTGCACGACCTCCTGGCGAAGATCTGCCACGACACGGCGGACAACATCGAGGCGACGGCGGACGCACTCTGCGTCGCCACCGTCGAGTACGCCCGTGCCGACTACGAAGCGGCCAGTGAGTTCGCCCGGTTGTTGGAGGTCAACGGTGAGCCGAGGGCCGACATCGGATGAGCTTCGACAACCTGATGCAGCACGCGTACGAGATCCAACAGCAGGCGACGTTGAAGGCGCTGACCGAGTCCGGGGCGCGCCCGGCAGCCCCGGCCGGTGAACCGCAACTGGCACCGCGGCACGGTGAACAGGAGTCCCGCCAACGGGTCGAGCAGATGTTCGGCGACATTCCGGAGCTGTTCCAGGCGTTCGCCGAGATGCCCGACCCAGCAGCGTTCGACAGTCACCGGAGCAAGCTCGACAAGTCCTTGGCGGAACTATCGTCTGGCTGGGTGTCGGATGATCCGGTCAGTGGGCGCACCTACCGCGCCAACCACGATCTCGACGAGATGCTCGACGCGGAGAGCCACATCGAGAGCTGGACGGGTCGGGCCGCGATGGAGTTCAAGAGCAACTTCATCTCCCCGTTCCCGTCGATCGTCTACAACCAGTTCATGGGGATCGCGGTCCTCAGGGCGGCGCTGGACGCGGAGCGGGAGATCTGGGTCCGGGCGCGCGACGACATCGACAAGATCGCCCACGACACGATCACCGCGCTGGACCGGATGGACGACTGCGGCAAGAACGAGTGGGTGATGACCTTCACCGTGGTGTCGTCAGTGGCGGCGGTGGCCGGTGTGGCGCTCGCCCCGGTCAGCTTCGGGCTCTCGCTGGGGTTGACCGCTGTCGGGGCCTCGTCACAGGTGGCGGCTGCCGGGGTGCCCGACGACCCGCCGGCGGTCCGGTTCCAGGGTGAGACGGCGCCGGCGGTCGTCGACTCGATGCGCGATGCGATCCGGCTGCTGCACGGCTACATCGGCGAGCAGGAGCAGAAGATCGCCCACGCGCTAACCAGCTGCTGCCAGGCCGTGGCGCAGCAGCGGGACAGCTTCGTCGCGAAACGGCCGGCGCTGGCCGACGCGACCCAGTCAGACGTGACCGGGCCGCTGTTCATGGGCTACTCGACCTGACGGCGACCGCCCACCTCGACCGCCCCACCTCGACCGTTTAGCTCGACCATCCACAACGCCTCTCCACACACCCACTTCGACGACACAGACTGGGGGAACGGATCTCGTGGGACTGCTGGCAGACCGGCTCGACAACATGCACGTGACGGCAGTCGCGCCGGGCGGCGCGATCTCCGGTGAGCTGCGCGGCCGCGACTGCGTACGGGTCGCCTTCGCCGCCGGCCGCTACCAGTGGCTTGACGAACGCTACGTCGAGCAGCAGTTGGCCGGGCTGGGCCGGCTGTTGTGGGCAGGCAGGATGAAGGCGTACTGGGCGGCGGTCAGCGAGGCGCTCGGCACCCCGGTGTCCGGCGAGGACCCGCCCGTCGGGCCGCGCGATGTCGACTACCAGTCGGCCCGGGGCGGTATCGTCGCCGAAGGCCGGTCCGACGACGGTTCGGTGCAGATCGAGGTTCGCGGGATGCGGGACTGGACGGTGCGGATCGTGCCGGGCAGCCTGCGCCGGTTCCGGGAGGACGAATTCTCGGTACGCGTGCAGCAGGCCGCCACCGCACTGATCCGCGACCAGTTTGCCCAGGTCCGCTCCTTGAAGGACACCATCTACGGTACGGCCGGATAGTCCGGCCGGCAGGGGTGTGACCGCCGTCAAGTTGCCGACATGGTTTCCGCTTGGCCTGCACGGGAACGCCAAGGATCGATACCGTGGTCAGGGGAGGCAGTCATGCCGGTTGCAGCGGGCACCAGTCCGGTGGCGGAGTCGACGGTCGGCGCGTGGATCGCCCGGTGGATCGTCGGCGCGTCACTCGGGCAGATCGTCTTCGGCGGCACGGTGCGGCTGGTGCTGGCGGTCCTGATGGGGGCCTTGCTCGGCGGTCTCGGTGTCTGGTTGCTGATGCGGCACCGGGCCGCCCGCCACCCGGACCAGGCCCGTGCGGCCCAGGCACACTCGGAGCAGGCACACTCGGAACGGATCAGACCGAAGCGGACCCCAGTGAAGCAGGCTGCGGGGCCGCGGATCCGCTATTCACCGCTGGCGCCGCCGGGCCGGGGCCGCCGCTGAGCCAGGCCGGCACCTGAGCCAGGCCGGCACCTGAGCCAGGCCGGCACCTGAGCCAGGCCGGACCGTCGGCGCTGCCGGCCTACGCGTGCTGGGCGGCGGCTGAGGTCCGGGCGCGCGGGCGGACCTGCTCCCGGGCCTCGGGTGCCAGCCGGGGCGGCCAGCTGCCGGGCACCAGGACCCCGCAGTGGTACGCCCAGGCGACCAACGCGGTCCGGTTGGTCACTCGCGCCTGGCGCAGCAGCGCGGTCACGTGGTACTCGACGCCCTTGCGGCTCAAATGCAGGCTGGCGGCCAGCTCGGCGGTCGAGGCGCCACCGGCGAGCCCTTCCAGCACCCGGGCGCCGACCTCGGTCAGCTGCGGGCGGCGTACCCGGTTCTCCGGGGTGAGCAGCACCAGCACCGAGTCGGCCGGCGGCTCCGTCCCGCGGACCGCCACGGCGGTGATGTGGCTGGAGGCGAGGCGGCCGTCGGTGGTGGTCACCTCGGCCAGGCCGACGAAGTGCGGGTACGCGTCGGTCAGCAGGATGCTGAACCGGTGGCGGAACCAGGCCCGCCGGTCCGGGTGCAGCACCAGCTCGAACGGGCGTCCGGCGAGCTGCGCGCCCGACCAGCCGATCCACCGGGTCAGGCCGGCCGAGACGCGCACCACCCGGCCGTACCGGTCGAGCTGCAGGGCCCGGGCGTCGGGCCGGAGCCGGAGCCCACCGATCAGGTCGGGGTCGGCGCCGGCTGCCAGGCCGGGTTCCGTACGGGCAACGCTGGTGATGCTGGCAGTCTCCACAAAAGGTACGTTGCCCGGCTCGACTGCTCATTCGGCAGTCCATTTTCTGCTTGCTTCGACCCGGTTGTTGCTTGCTTGGGCCCGGTTGTTCCCACTTCAGGCCCGGTTATCGCGCACTGTAGTTGAAAAACAACTCGCTGCGCATGGCCCAGTTGGTCGGTGCGTACCCACCTGATGCGCCGTCATCGTGTCAGCCGAGCGCCGGCCGCTCCACCTGTTACTGGGCAGTACCCCGGAAATGTGTCCCGAAGGGTGTCACCGACGAGGGTGTCTCGCACGTTGCCCCGGCGGCGACGCGGCACCCGGTTACCCTCGGCGGGACCAACCCGGGCCTGGAAGGTGACGATGACGACCTCAACGACCGGCGACCGGGCCGACGCCGCCGCCACCCCCCTGGTCCGGATCGACGTGTGGTCCGACGTGATCTGCCCCTGGTGCTACATCGGGAAGCGACGGCTGCACACCGCGTTGGAGCAGTTCCCGTACGCCGACCGGGTGCAGGTGCGTTGGCGCAGCTTCCAGCTGGACCCCACGCACGGTGAGCCGCTGCCGGTGCCCGAGATGCTGGCCCGCCGGACCGGCGGGTCACCGGCCCAGGTCCGGGCGATGACCCAGCGGGTCAGCGAGTTGGCCGTCGCCGAGGGCCTGACCTACGCACTGGACCGCGCGGTCTCGGTGAACACCTTCGACGCGCACCGGTTGAACCAGTTCGCCTCGGCGAACGGGCTCGGCGGGCCGCTGCACGAGCGGCTGATGCGGGCGCACCTTGCCGAAGGCGCGGTGCTGGACGACCCGCAGACCCTGGTCGGGCTCGCCGTCGAGGTCGGCCTGGACCGGGCCGACGCCGAGCAGGTGGTCCTCGGCGACGGGTACGCCGCCGAGGTTGACGCGGACGCCCGGGCCGCCCGCCGGCTGGGTGCCACCGGAGTGCCGTTCTTCGTGCTGAACGACCGGTGGGGGGTCTCCGGGGCACAGCCGGTCGAGACGTTCGCGTCCGCGCTGCGCACCGCCCACAGCGCGGCGGTGTAGCCCACGGGCGGGTCAGCTCGCCTGTTGACGGTCGCGGCCGTCCTCCCCGGCGGATCGTTGGCCGCCGCCGGGCTCCGCCGTGCGGGCCTGCTCGGCCACCGCCGGCGGCGCGGCCGACGGCCGGTGTGACCGGTAGGTCAGCCACAGCGCGGCGATACCGGCGATCGCGGCGGCGACGCTGGCCAGCTGGTCGGCCAGCGACGGGCCGATGCTGACCACGACGACGACCAGCAGCACCAGGGCGAGCGTGCCGAGGCCGGCGGTGCGCAGGAACTGCCGTACCGCCGGTCCGGCGTCGCGGAGCACCAGGACGGCGAGAAGTTCGAGCACGATGATGCCCGCCATCACCAGCAGCGGGACGTGCCATGGTTCTATCTGCACGACGTACCTCTCCGGACCGTGCCGCCGGCCCCGGGGTCAGGCCAGCGCACTGGCCATCTCCGTGGTGAACTGTGGCGACAGGTCCTGGTCCTCGTAGAGAAACCGTTCGACATGCTCCTTGACCACGTCGGAGAACCGTCGGTAACCCGGGTGCACCGGCCGGGGCAGCGAGTTCTCCACCGCCTCGCGCACTCTGACCAGGTGCGGGATCGAGGCCCGCAGGTTCGGGTCGTTGTACGCGCCGATCGCGGTCGGCGCGATGCCGTGCGAGGCGAGGATCTTCTGCGCACCTTCGCTGGTGGCGAACGAGATGAACGCCAGGGCGCGGTCGACGTAGCGCGAACCGGCGACGACGGCCAGGCTCTGGCCGCCGAGGATGCCCTGGCTGAGCGGGTCGACCCGGATCCGTCCGGTTGCCACGTCCCGGTTGCCGGCCAGTTGCAGCTTGCGGTACTCGACCGGCCAGCTGCGCAGGTACCGGATCGTGGAGTCGGCCGCGCCGAACGCCTCGAGTGACTCGGGCTCGCCACCGGATGTCAGCACCTTTCCAGCGTCGATCGCGTCCTTCAACGGCTTCAGCGCGGCCTTCCACAGTTCAAGGTCGGTGGAGATCCGGTCGGCGGGCCGTTCGACACCGGGCGTTCCCGGTGGTTTCAGTACGGCGGGTCGCTCGGCAACGGCGTGTTCCAGGACGTTGACCACGAACGCCTCGTAGAACGCCGATACGTTGGGGCGCAGCTGGCCGACGAACTGCTGCGACCCGTCCGGGATCGTGGCGAGCAGGTCGGGCAGCCGGCGGGGCGGCGCCTCGGTGGAGTCGCCGTCGAGCCGGGTGAACAGCATGCCGACGTCGGTGTTGAACGGCGCGGCCCAGTACACGCCGGGTTCGTCGGGCACCCGGCTGACCTGGTCGAGGGGGGTGATGAGTTGCCGCCCGCCGGTCGGCGGGATCTTCTCGATCAGACCGTTGGTGGCGAACTCGGGCACGTCGACGATGTCGAGGTTGAGCAGGTCGGCCTCACCGGCGGCGGCCTTCTCCAGCATGATCCGGCGTTCGTCGCCGGAGCCGCTGTCGATCGGGTCGACCCGTACGATGGTCTGCGGGTTTGTCTCGTTCCACATGCTCACCAGCAGGTCTCGGGCGCCGGTCGGGTCTCCGCCTGTGGACAGTCGCAGCTCGACGCGCGATTGCAGTCGGCCGCCGGGGGCGGCGTAGGTGGCGACCGCGGCCAGGGTCCCGGTGGCGATCACTCCGCTGAGGAATGAGCGCCGGTTGTACGGCGCCGGGTCGGACATGGGCGTACGCTCCCTCCGCCGCCGATCACGGTGACTCCCACCACGATCGACGAACAGCGATGGTTGTGTACGTCACACTACGCTTCTGCGTCAAGGCTGTTACCCAGCGCGGTCAGGGTGACCACGACGGATACGCGTCGAGACGGGATGCACGTCAGGACGGCAGTCGCATCGTCGACATGAATGTGGGCAGCAGCCACGGCCGCCGACCGCCGACCGCCACCTTGCGGGCGAGCGCCGCCCGCAGCCGGCCCACCCGGCCGAACAGCATCAGGTTGAACGTCGCCGGGTCGTAGCGCAGTCGTACGTCCGGCCTCGGGTCGACCGGCTCCAGCAGCACCCGGCCGTCGACCAGCGCCAGGGTGGTCGGGCCACCGGTACGCGGGTGGAAGGTCACCGAGATCCGCCCGGTGCGGACCGGCCGGTCGTGGTCGAGCAGCCGGCCGTAGCCGCAGCGCGTGACGCCAGCCAGGAAGACGTCGACGAACAGCGCCGCCTGGTGCGGGTCGGTGTGCCAGCGTCCGCCGACCGACCGGGCGATGTCCCAGGCGTGGATGTTCATCTCGTTGAGCAGATGGGAGTAGAGACCGGCGACCGGCAGCTGGGCGGCGCCGAGCCAGCTCACCTCGTGATCCGGGTCGGCCGCGTCGGCCAGCCGGGTCAGCTCCGCGACGTCGGCGCGCAACCGGGCCGACAACGCCGGCACGTCGCGCTCGGTGAACTGTGCCAGCACCCGCCGGTTCATCTCGGCGACGGTGTCGACCGTCGTCGTCGCCCGCAGCTCGTTGATCTCCGGCACCGGCAGGTTCGGGACACCGCCGGTGACCAGCGCGATGTCCATCGCGGTGATGGTGGCCAGATGGGCCATGGTGTCGGCGAGGCTCCAGTGGGCCGTCACCGGGTGGGCGGCGGGCACGCCGTCCACCAGGGTGAGCAGCCGTCGTAGCACGTCTGGAGCGGAGGTGGCGGCGGACCGCCACTGGTCCGAGGTGACCGGCATAGCTCAATCCTGGCCGTTGCCGGTGTCGCGGAGTTGTCGCGGATTGCCGTCTTGGGCGTCATCCGCGTCGAACGGCACCGAGCGGGGCAAGATCTGAGAGGACAGCAGCTCCCGCCGCACAAATGATCGGCGCATGACCATCTCCAGGAGTGGGTCTCCACAGCCCCAGATCATCCCACCGGTGTCCGGCTATCCGGCCCCGGTCTCCCGGACCCGGATCGTGCTGCTCGGCGCCGCAGCCGGAGTGCTGCTCGCGGTGCTCTGGTCGTACGACTTCGTCGACCACGTGATCGGTGACAATGTCGCGAACGCACTGCTCGGCCACGACGCCAAGGCGACCGCGATCGGCGGCACCGGCGCCGGCCTGGTGTTCGCGTTCGTGACCGGGCTAGCCGGCACCTTCACCGCCTGTAACGTGGCGATGGCCGCGTCGATCGGTCCGATGAGCCAGGCCAGCGGCGGCGCGGCGACCCGCGCCGGGCTGCGCAGCCTGCTGCGGCCGATCGGCTGGCTCACCCTCGGCATGGTCGCCGTCGCCGGGGCGTACGGCTTCATCGGGGTGCTGCTCGGCGACCGGCTGCCGCAGCTGTCGACCGGCTCGGTCGGCGGGCTGCCGGTACGCCTGATTCAGTCCATGGTGGTGTTCGGGCTGATCGGGCTGGCCTTCGCCTACCTCGGGCTCGCCGCGATCGGCGTACTGCCGGATCCGTTCGCCCGCCGCCCGGTGGCCCGGGTGGTCACCCTCGGTGCGCTTGTCGGCGGCTTCCTGATCGGCCGGCCGTACCCGCTGTTCAACAAGCTGTTCGTCTGGGCGGTGGACAGCGGCAACCCGCTGTACGGCGCCGGCGCGTTCATCCTGCAGTCGCTGGGCAACATCGTCATTGTCTCGGCGGTGTTCGCGCTGCTCGTCATGGTCACCCGGGGCGGGCTGATCCGCTGGCTGGCCGCCGACCCGGCCCGGACCGCCGCAGTCACCGGCGGGCTGCTGATCGCGCTCGGTGTCTTCATGGTCGTCTACTGGGACGTGCGGCTGCCGGCGATGTTCGACTACGGCTGGTTCCCCACCATGCCGTACAACAGCCGCTGACCTGCCGACGGCCGCAGTGACCGGGTGACGTGTGCGCAGGGTCAACCGCCGTATCCGTTGGCGGCCACCTGCTGCGCCCGCTCGGCGTAGACGCCCGGGTCGGCCGGCAGCACCGTACCGAGTCCGTCCACGTAGCGGTTGAACATGCAGAACGCCGCCGCGATCAGCACCGTGTCGTGGACTTCCAGGTCGGTGGCGCCGGCCACTCGGGCGGCGTCGACCAGCGCGGCGTCGACCTGCCGGCCGGACCGGGCGACGGCGCCGGCGATCTTCAGCAGGGCGCGCAGCTTCGGCGTGATCGCGGCGCCGTCGACGTCCACCTGGACCGCCTG
The DNA here is from genome assembly GCF_056160425.1 of Micromonospora sp. ABR4_055. Classification (NCBI taxonomy): domain Bacteria; kingdom Bacillati; phylum Actinomycetota; class Actinomycetes; order Micromonosporales; family Micromonosporaceae; genus Micromonospora; species Micromonospora sp. ABR4_055. The sequence goes on along the minus strand of NZ_JBSWXD010000033.1, from coordinate 16,034 downwards.
CACCATCGGCATTCCACCGTCGAGTTGCTCGGCGGCGAACGCCGAATGCGACGCGGAGCAGAACGAGCACTCGTTGCGCTCATACACGTACGCGGCGATCAGCTCGCGCTCCCCCGGACTCAGCGTCGGGTGCGGCGCGTGCAGCAGCACATCGGCGAGCGCGCCGAGCGGCGCGGCGGTCTCCGGCCGGTACCGGAACAGGCCGGTGATCCCCGGGTGCTCCGTCTCGTCCAGACCAAGATCGATGTATGCCATCCGGCGCCCTCCTGCGGCGGTCGGCCGCCGCCGGTCGGCGGCCCGGTCCCACAGGGATGATGCCGGGCCGCCGGCCGGCGCGGTTCTTCTAAAGTGCCCGGTCGGTCGCACCACCCAGGATCAACACGCACAGCGATGAGGTGGGCACGCTAGCGGATTGCTGCTGGCTCAGAGCCGGTGCCACGATCGCCGCATTGCTGACTTGGACAAGCTCCGGCGCGCTGCGGGGGGCCAGGCGACGGAGATGGTACGGCGACTCGGCACACTGGTGGCCGCCGAGTCCCCGCCGGGCGCGGTCCGGCTGCTGAACGACTGCGCCGACCTGCTCGATGCCTGGGGCAGGGAGGTCTTTGGCCGACCGGCCCGGCGGATCGTCCGCGACGGGCTGCCACACCTGCTCTGGCCGGCGGCCGATCAGCAGGTGTTGCTGCTCGGCCACTACGACACGGTCTGGCCGGCGGGCACCGTCACCGACTGGCCGTTCACCGTGTCCGGCCCGATCGCCACCGGGCCGGGGGTGTGCGACATGAAGGGCGGGATCGTGCAGCTGCTCGGCGCGCTGGCGCTGCTGCCCGACCCGTCCCGGGTCGGCCTGCTGCTGACCTGCGACGAGGAGAGCGGGTCGCCGACCTCCCGGCCGCTGATCGAGCAGCAGGCCGGCCGGTCCGGGGTGGTGCTGGTCGGCGAACCGAGCAGTGAGGACGGTGGGCTGAAGGTGGCCCGCAAGGGCGGCTCGGTCTACCGGATCACCGTCCATGGCCGGTCGGCGCACGCCGGCGTGGAGCCGCACCGCGGGGTGAACGCGGCGGTCGAGCTGGCCCATCAGGTGCTGGCGGTACGGTCGTTGGCCGCCGACGGCACCACGGTCACACCTACCGTGCTGCACGGCGGCGTCATGACCAACCAGGTGCCGGAGACGGCCGAGTTCAGTGTCGACGTACGGGCCTGGACCCGCGATGAACTGCACCGGGTGGACCGGATGATCCGGACGTTGCCGACGCGGCTGGCCGACGCCACGCTCGACGTCGACGGCGGGGTGAACCGGTACCCGCTGCCCGAGTCGGTGGCGGTGCCGCTGCTGGAGGTGGCCCAGCGGGTCGGGCAGCGGATGGGGCTGCCACCGTTGGTCGGGGTACGCGCACCGGGCGCGTCCGACGCGAACTTCACCGGGTCGATGGGCATACCCACCTTGGACGGCCTGGGGGTGGTCGGCGGCGGGTCGCACGCCCGTAGCGAATGGGCGGACCTGTCACAGATGTCGGACAGGACGGCATTGCTGGCTGCGATGATCATTGACATTATGGACGATCGTCGGCTTAGTGCACTATCGACGTCACGGGACCACGCGCCCACCGGTTAGGCTCCGGACGGCCGGACCGCGGCCGACGTCGAGCCAGCCGTGGAGGTCGCTGCCGCAATGAGTCCGACCAGCCGACAGCCGGACATCGCCTCCCGGTACAACGCCCCCCGGTTCGGGGTGGAAGAGGAGTTCCTCGTCGTTGACGCGGGCAGCCGGGCCCCGGTGCCGCGCGCCGCCGAGGTCGTCGCCGGCGCCACGTCCCGGCTGCCCGGTCGGGTGGCCGGGGAGATCACCCCGCTGCAGGTGGAGACCCGCACTGAACCGTGCGTCGGGCCCACCGAGCTGGCGGCTCAGCTGGCCGAGGCCCGCAAGGTCGCCGGCGGGTGCGCCCGGGAGCGCGGACTGCGGCTGGTGGCCACCGGTTCGGCCGCCGTCGCCGGGCCGGTGCCGCCGCCGATCACCACCGGTCCACGGCAGGACCGGGGCGTCGAGACGTTCCGCGGCCTGCACGACGACCTGGCCATCTGCGCGTTGCATGTGCACGTGGAGATGCCTGACCGGGAGCGGGCGGTGCAGGTCGGCAACCATCTGCGGCCGTACCTGCCGGTCCTGCTGACCCTCACGGCGAACTCGCCGTTCTGGGACAACCGGGACTCCGGCTACGCCAGTTGGCGGACGATGACCTGGCCGCGCTGGCCGGTGGCCGGTCCGCCGCCGAAGTTCGACTCGGCGGCCCAGTCGCCGACGCCGCGCTCACCGTCGAGGAGACCGCGCTGTACGCGGCCGTGGTCCGCGCCCTGGTGACCCGACTGTCGGCGCTGGTCGAGCAGGGGGTGCCCGCGCCCGACGTACCGGACGAGCTGCTGCGGGTGGCGTACTGGCGGGCGGCGCGCGACGGGTTGGACGGCGCCGGCCTGGACCCGGGCACCGGTCGGCTCCGGCCGGCCGCCGACCTGATCGGTGACCTGGTCGCGGCGGTGGAGCCGCAGCTGCACGCCCAGCACGCCCACCGGATGGTGGTCGACGGGGTGGACCGGCTGCTCGCCGACGGCACCGGCGCCCGCCGGCAGCGGCTCGCCGCGCGGCGGCCGGGCGGGCTGGCCGCCGTCGTCGACTACCTGGCCGAGTGCACCTCCAGCTGAGCCGACAGGTACGGGACAACGGCAATCCAGGGCAACCACCGTGGCCTGCGGTGGGTGATCCTGGAAGCACAGCCCGACCGGTCCAGGAGGTCCCCGTGCAGAACGTCGCGACGGTCCCGTTCCATCTCGACCGGCTCGACCCGGCCGCGATGGGTGTCACCGCCCGCCGGTTCGCCGACCAGATGGCCAGCCGCCGCTCGGTGCGGCACTTCGCGCCCGACCCGGTGCCGTTGGAGGTCATCGAGGACGCGGTACGGGCGGCGGCCTGCTCGCCCAGCGGCGCGAACCTGCAGCCGTGGCGGTTTGTCGTGCTCACCGACCCGCAGCGCAAGCGCCGGCTGCGGCAGGCCGCCGAGGCGGAGGAGTTGGAGTTCTACACCCGGCGGGCGTCCGCCGAGTGGCTGCGGGCGGTGGCGCCGATGGGCACCGACTGGCAGAAGCCGTTCCTGGAGACCGCCCCGGTGGTCATCGTGGTGTTCGAGGTGCACCGGGGGCCCAACTCGCCCAAACCGTACTACGTCAAGGAGTCGGTCGGCATCGCCACCGGGGTGCTGATCACCGCGCTGCACCTGGCCGGGCTGGCCACCCTCACCCACACGCCCAGCCCGATGAAGTTCCTCAACGAGATCTGCGAACGCCCCGCTGAGGAACGGGCCTGCGTGGTGATGCCGGTCGGCTACCCGGCGGCCGGGGTGACCGTGCCGCAGCTGACCCGCAAGCCGCTGTCTGAGGTCCTGGTCCGCCGGTAGGCGGCAGTGGTACCAGGTTTCCCGGAGGGTCAGCGGTGCAGGTCGGCGGTGAAGAACCGGGTCAGCGGCTGGATGTGCCGGTCCGGTCGACGCCACTCGGCCAGCAGGTCCTCCAGCAGGTGCAGCTCCTCGACGAGTTCGCCGCCCCGGTAGCGGCGCACCACCGGGTGGATGAAGGCGCTCTCGGACGCCCGGTCGGGCTGCGGGTGACGTTCGATCGAGAAGACGTCCGGGTAGTCGTCCCGCCCCCAGCGCAGCCCGAACGTGTAGTAGTGGCTCTCGCTGCCGAATCGGCGTACCGCGTAGTCCTCCGGCAGGTCGTGGTAGTGCCGGACGTGACCGGTTGCCTGGTCGACGACCAGGGCGTCGACCAGGAACTCGAACTGGGTCCACAGCGCCGAGCTCCAGTTGACCCGGTCCAGCACCGCCCGGGTCAACGAGTCCGGGTCGGCGGAGACCTTGTCGAAGCCCAGCGGCGCAGCCTCGTACCGCTCGCGCAGCAGCGCGGTCAGGGTCCGCAGGTTGTACCGGAACCCGTCGATGAATGCCGAGGACGCCTTCTTGAAGTCGCGGTCCTGGGCCACGGTGCCGGCGAAGTAGAGGCCGTCGACGTCGACCGACTGCCAGTCCGGGTCGGTGGCCGGCATCCGGCCGCTGGGGACCAGCTTCGGACTGGCGCTGGCACCGAAGATCGAGGTGTCCATGGCGAAGCCGGTGCAGCGCAGCACCGACTCGTACTCCATCACCGCGGTCTCGCCGTCGGCGTGGGTGTAGGTGAGGTGCACCTCGTAGCGGTCGCCGACCGGGCGGATCTCGTCGACCACGCAGTCCAGTACCGAGTGCAGCGTCTTGAACTGGTAGCTGTCCAGCACCGCGCCGTGATGGCCGCGTACGTCCCCGGGGTGTTTGGTGTTCCAGGCCAGCCGCATCGGCCGAGGGCTGGCCAGGTGCACCATGGATGCGTGGCCGAGGATCGCCGAGGCCGTTTCGAACGCCGAGTTGCCCTTGCCGAGGATCAGCACCCGGTGGCCGGCGTAGTCCGCCGGGTCGGTGCTCATCGCCTCGTAGCCGACCGCGTGTTCGATACCGGTTACGTCGGGGATGTTCGGCCGGCCCCAGCCGGTGGCCACGACCAGGCACTCGCAGCTGTAGGTCTGGTCACCGGCGGACACCACGAAGCCGTCCTCGGTCTTCTCGACCCGCTCGACGCCGACGCCGTACCGGATCGCCAGCCGGTGGTGCCGGGCGAAGTCGGCCAGGTAGCGGACCAGGTCGTCGGCGCTCGGGTAGTACTCCCGGCTGTAGTCGGAGAAGGGCAGTTCGAACGGCTCGTGCAGCAGCGAGTTCCAGTCCCAGCGGAGTCGGATCTCCGGGTCGGCGCTGACGGTGTGCACCTTGTTCAGCGAGATCAGGCCGCGGTGTCTAGGGAACCGCCGGAAGAACTCCCCGGGACCATCGGATCGCTCCAGTGTGAGGTAGTCGCTGCCGGCCTGCTGCAGGTAGTAGCTGAGCTGTAGCCCGGCCGGGCCGGCGCCGACGATCAGATACCGGTGGTGGGTGGTCGCGGGCGGCACGTCGGTCATGGATCTCTCCCCGGTCGGAATATCCATGACTTTTTATGATAAATGCGCATAGGTCAATCGGTCATACGGATCATCGACGACCGACCGAGGGGCGGTTGCGCGACCCGGTCGGCAATCCGATCTCCGTGCCGTGGTGGACGTCCCGGGGCACCCGGAAACCCGGCCGTGGTGGACAGGCCGGGCACCCGGGATCGCCGCAGCGGCCGAGGTCAGGCCGCCTGGGTCGCCGGCTCGCGCCGGCCGCTGACCTTCGCCGGCGGCATCGGGCCGCCCTTCGCGGTGCCGGACATCTCGTCACCGTCGACCACGACGTCGAACACCAGATTCATCCGGATCGGCTTGGTGATCGACTGGAACCAGGACAGCCGGTCGTCGGCCACCTGCAGGTCCTGCAGTACCAGTTCCTCCTTCTCCCCACGGGAGATCCCCTGCAGCACACCGTCCTTGGTGAACAGTTCGAGCACGGTGTGCCGGGTACCAAGCGGGGTGGCCACGGCAACCTTCCAGAATCCCTCGACAGACACGACGGCTCCTTCTCTGCGCGGTGAGCCGGACAGCCGACCGAAATACGACGGTGCACGGTGTCCGGATGACGCGTCATGCGACACCTCACTCAGGCTAGCCAGCTCCTGTCGCCGAGGGTTTCGCAATATTGCCGTCTTTCCAGCCGATCGGATCGGCGACGGATTGTGACAGATCCCAGAATGCAGCGAATCACCGGAGGCAATGTGAAAGAAGCGCTGCACCGTACGGCCGTCGGACGATGATCCCGGTGGCCGACCGTGCCGCGCGGCCTCCCCATCTCCACCCACCCTCGGCTTCAGGAGGATCCCCCGGCGAGCCGGGAGCTGCGAGAGCTCCCGTTCACCGCACGCCATTCCCGGAAATTCATCGGATCGGCGTTGCGGCAACGATGTCCGCCCTGTCAACTCCGTCGGCCTGGACAACAGCCGATGGTTCCCGCAGTAAGGAGACCAGACCGTGCTGGGTCAACGCCTGCGCTCGATCAGCCCCGGGATAACGGCGATCTTACTTCTCGTCGTGATGTTCTTCATCATCGATGCTCGCGTGTCGGTGGCCGGCGCTGACGAGGTTGCCCAAAAGTACCGGTTCACCGAGCTTGAGATCGACTATCCGGAAGGTTACGACCAACTACCTAAACGGAACATCCGTGAGGTCAACGAGTCGTACCACAAGATCCGGTCCTGGATCTCCTCGGTGGGCGCGAGCATCGCCGTCAACGACCTGACCGGCCACGGGGTGGCCAACAGCTTGTGCTTCGTCGACGTGCGGACCAACGAGGTGGTGGTCACCTACGCGCCGACCGCACCGGCCGCCGACCGGTTCGAGCCGTTCCTGCTCGACCCGGCGCCGCTGCCGATCGACCACACGATGGCGCCGATGGGCTGCGTGCCGGGTGACTACAACCTGGACGGCCGGATGGACATCATGGTGACCTACTGGGGCCGGGTGCCGATCCTGTTCCTGCGCAAGGCCGGAACCGAGCTGCCCGCCAACGACGCGTACCACCGGCAGGAGATCCTGCCGCAGGACTCGCCGGACGGCCGCTACCACGGGCCGAAGTGGCACACCAACGCGGCCACGGTCAACGACTTCGACGGTGACGGCAAGCCGGACGTGGTGATTGGCAACTACTTCCCCGAGTCCGATGTGCTCGCCCCGGACGGCCAGGACAACGTCGAGATGAACGACTCGCTCTCCACCGCGACCAACGGCGGCGGGCTGCAGGTGCTGCGCTGGCACGCGGCGACCGCCGGCGAGACGCCGTCGGTGACCTTCGTGCCGGAGCGCGGTGCGGTCCCGTTCGCCAAGAGCACCGGCTGGACCCTGGCGCTGAGCTCCGCTGACCTGACCGGTCGCGGCCTGCCGGACATGTACGTCGCGAACGACTTCACCTTCGACGCCCTGCTGCACAACGTCTCCCGGCCCGGTCAGATCAAGTTCGAGGCGGTGTACGGCGAGCGCAGCCACGGTACGCCGAAGTCGTTCCAGCTGGGCAAGGACTCGTTCAAGGGGATGGGCGTCGACTTCGGCGACCTGGACGCGAACGGCAGCTTCGACATGGTGGTCTCCAACATCACCACCGCCTGGGGGTTGGAGGAGAGCAACTTCGTCTGGGTGAACCAGGCCGGCTCCGAGGAGGAGGCCCTGCAGAGTCTCTCCGCCGGTACTGCGCCGTTCATCCAGCAGGCCCGGCCGCTCGGCCTGGCCTGGAGCGGCTGGGGCTGGGACGTGAAGTTCGCCGACTTCCGCAACGACGGTGACCTGGAGGTCGTGCAGACGCTCGGCTTCGTCAAGGGCGACATCGACCGGTGGCCGTGGCTGCAGGAGATGGCGATGTCCAACGACAACCTGCTCTCCAACCCGGCGATGTGGCCGAACATGCAGCCCGGCGACGACATCGCCGGTGACCAGCCGCTCGCCTTCTTCGCCCGGACCGACAGCGGCGAGTTCACCAACATCACCGAGCAGCTCGGCCTGGACGTGCCGATCCCGACCCGCGGCATCGCCACCGCCGACACCCGGGCGACCGGCGCGCTCGACCTGGCCGTAGCCCGGCAGTGGGCCGCCCCGGCGTTCTACACCAACGAGGCACCGGACCTCGGCGACTACCTCAACCTGCGGCTGTACCGGCCGACGCTGGACGGCACCGACGCCGACCTGCCCGGTACGCCGGCCTACGGCGCCACCGTCACGGTCACCACCGCAGACGGACGCCGGCAGGTCTCCCAGCTCGACGGCGGCAGTGGCCACGGCGGCAAACGCAGCTTCGATGTCCACCTCGGACTCGGAGACGCCACCGGCCCGGTCACCGTCGACCTGCGCTGGCGTGACCTCGACGGCGATCTGCACAGCACCACTCAGCAGCTGTCGGCCGGCACGCACACCCTCGTGCTGACCGACCGTGTCCAGGAGGTTCCGAACCGATGACCACGACCGCCGAACGCCAACAGACCGTCGGCACGACGACGGCCCCCGCCGGTCCACCCGCGCCGGCGGCGAAGGAGCCGGACCGCCGCTACCTGGCGCTGCGCAACTTCGCCATCTCGATGACCGTGTTCAACATCCTCGGGTACACCGTCCTGGGCTTCGAGCAGCCGTGGCTGTGGCCGATCCTGGCGGTGCTGGTGGGCTACGCCACCGAGCTGGTCTTCGAGACCTTCAGCGCCCGGATGCAGCAGCGGGCACCCCGGTACACCGGGCGCGGCGGACGCGGCATGTACGAGTTCCTGCTGCCCGCCCACATCACCGCGCTGGCCTGCAACATGCTGCTGTACGCCAACGACATGTTCCTGCCGATCGCGTTCGCGGTGATCGTCGGGGTCACCGGCAAGTACGTCTTCCAGGCCCCGGTGTACGGCCGGATGCGGCACTACATGAACCCGTCCAACCTGGGCATCACCGTGGCCCTGGTCTGCTTCGGCTCGTGGATCTCGATCGCCCCGCCGTACCAGTTCACCGAGGGTGCCAACACCTTCTTCCGGATCATGATCCCGATCATCATCGTCACCGCCGGTACGGTGATCAACGCCATGCTGACCCGCAAGGTGGCGTTGATCGTCGGCTGGCTGGGCGGCTTCGCCATCCAGGCGCTGCTGCGGCACTGGATCTGGGACGTGGCACTGTTCTCGGCGCTCGGCGTGATGGCCGGGGTGGCGTTCGTGCTGTTCACCAACTACATGATCACCGACCCGGGGACCACCCCGGTCAAGCCGATCCACCAGTTCATGTTCGGGTCGTCGGTGGCCATGGTCTACGGCGTACTGATGCTGTTCAACGTCGTCTACACGCTGTTCTTCGCCGTCGTCGTGGTCTGCGGCGCCCGCGGCATCTACTGGTGGATGGTTCACCTGCGTAAGCGCGCCCAGCAGCAGGCGGCGGTGGCACCCGCCCCCGCGCCGGTGGCCGGCGCGACGGCGTGAGGAAAGGTATCTGATGAGTGACCGTATCGCGGTGGTCGGGATCGCCTGCCGGTATCCCGACGCCGACTCCCCCAACCAACTGTGGGAGAACGTGCTCACCGGCCGCCGGGCCTTCCGCCGGCTGCCGGACGAGCGGATGAACCACGAGGACTACTACTCCCCCGACCCGGCCGCGCCGGACCGGTTCTACTCGGCCAAGGCGGCGGTGCTGGAGGGGTTCGAATTCGACCGGGTCAAGTACCGGATCGCCGGCAGCACCTTCCGGTCCACCGACATGACCCACTGGCTGGCCCTGGACACCGTCGCCCGGGCCCTGGCCGACGCCGGCTTCGCCGACGGTGAAGGGCTGCCGGCGGCCAGCACCGGCGTGGTCATCGGCAATACCCTGACCGGTGAGTTCAGCCGGGCGAACCTGCTGCGGCTGCGCTGGCCGTACGTCCGGCGCACGGTCGGCGCGGCCCTGCGCGAGCAGGGCTGGGACGACACCGCGGTGACCGCCTTCCTGGACGATCTGGAGCCGCGCTACAAGGCGCCGTTCCCGCCGATCGACGAGGACACCCTCGCCGGTGGGCTGGCCAACACCATCGCCGGGCGGATTTGCAACCACTTCGACTTCAAGGGCGGCGGGTACACCGTCGACGGTGCCTGCTCGTCGTCGCTGCTGTCGGTCGCCACCGCCTGCAACGCGCTGAGCAACGGCGAGCTGGACGCGGCGGTCGCCGGCGGGGTGGACCTGAGCATCGACCCGTTCGAGGTGATCGGCTTCGCTAAGACCGGCGCGCTGGCCACCGCCGAGATGCGGGTGTACGACCGCAACTCCAACGGCTTCTGGCCCGGTGAGGGCTGCGGCATGCTGGTGCTGATGCGCGACGAGGACGCCGTCGCCCGGGGTCTGCGTCGGCACGCGGTCATCGCCGGCTGGGGCTACTCCTCCGACGGCAAGGGCGGCATCACCCGGCCGGAGGCCAGCGGCCACCGACTGGCGATCCGTCGGGCGTACCAGCGGGCCGGCTTCGGCATCGACTCGGTCGCCTACCTGGAGGGACACGGCACCGGGACGGCCGTCGGTGACGCCACCGAGCTGCGCGCGTTCACCGAGGCCCGCCGAGAGGCGGCCCCGGACGGCGAGCCGGCCGCGATCAGTACGGTCAAGGGCAACTTCGGCCACACCAAGGCCGCCGCCGGGGTGGCCGGCCTGCTCAAGGCGATCCTGGCGGTCCGCCAACAGGTGATCCCGCCGGCCACCGGGCACGTCGAGACCCACCCGGAGCTGGACGTCGAGCAGCCCGCGCTGCGGGTGCCGGCCGCCGCCGAGCTGTGGCCGGCGGACAAGCCGATCCGGGCCGCGGTCTCGTCGATGGGCTTCGGTGGGATCAACGCCCACGTGGTGGTGGAGACCGCCGAGACCAGCCGGCGGACCCGGGTCGGGACCGCGACCACGGCGCTGGTGCGGTCCCGGCAGGACACCGAGCTGCTGCTGTTCGACGCCCGGACCCCGCAGGAGCTCGGCGAACGACTCGCCGGGCTGGCCCCGTGGGTGGCCCGGCTGTCCTACGCCGAACTCGGCGACCTGGCCGCCGCGCTGGCCGGGCAGTTGGCCGGCCAGCCGGTCCGGGCCGCGGTGGTCGCCGGCTCCCCGGAACAGGCCGCCGGCCGGCTCAGCCGGCTGGCGGAGGCGGTCGCCGCCGGTGAGCGTACGGTCATCGACGCCGCCGACGGCGTGTTCCTCGGCGCCGCTGGCGGCAACCCGCGCATCGGGTACCTGTTCCCCGGGCAGGGTGCCGGGCGGCGGGCCGACGGTGGCGCACTGCGTCGCCGGTTCGCCGACGTCGACACGCTGTACCGGACGTACCAGCCACCGGCCGGTGCCGACCTGGTGGCCACGGCGGTCGCCCAGCCACGGATCGTCACCGGATCTGTCGCCGGTCTGCGGGTGCTGTCCATGGTGGGCATCGAGGCCACCGGTGCCGCCGGGCACAGCCTCGGTGAACTGACCGCGCTGCACTGGGCCGGGGCGATGGATGAGCCGACGCTACTGGCCACGGCCGCCGCCCGAGGCCGGATCATGGCCGACGCCAGCGCCGGTGACGGCACCATGGCCAGCATCTCCGCCGCGCCCGAGGTGGTGCAGCCGCTGCTCGCCGGTACGGCGGTGGTGATCGCCGGCTACAACAGCCCGCAGCAGACCGTGGTCTCCGGCCCAGTCGCCGCAGTCGAGCAGGTCGGTGCCCGAGCCGAACGGCAGGGCCTGTTCTGGACCCGGATCGCCGTGTCGCACGCCTTCCACTCCGAGGCGGTCGCCCCGGCCGCGGTGGCGTTCGGTGAACACCTGGCCGGTCAGTCGTTCACCCCGCTGGCCAGGTCGATGGTCTCCACCGTCACCGGTGAGCCGCTGCCGGCCGACACCGACGTCGTCGACCTGCTGCGCCGGCAGGTGCTCGACCCGGTGCGGTTCACCCAGGCGGTGAGCCGGCTCGCCGAGACCAGTGACCTGCTGCTGGAGATCGGTCCGGGTCGGATCCTGCGCGGCCTGGCCGGCGAGATCGCCCCGGACGTGCCGACGATCTCGCTGGAGACCGACAGCTTGTCGCTGTCCGGGCTGCTCAACGCCGTCGGGGCCGCGTACGCGCTGGGCGCGGTGATCGACCACGATGCGTTGTTTCAGGGCCGGTTCACCCGACCGCTGGAACCCGGTCGGCCGCTGCGCTTCCTCGCCAGCCCGGCCGAGTCGGCCCCGGCCGGCGACTTCGCCGTCGCCCGGCAGGCCGGAGCCCAGCCGGCCGATCACGCCGCGGGATCCGCGAACAGCTCCCGGGACCAGGCGGCGGGGCGCTCCGGTGCGGACAGTCTCGAGGTGCTCCGTCGGCTCGCCGCCGAACGGGCCGAGCTGCCGCTGGATGCGGTACGCCCGGACAGCCGGCCCCTCGACGAGCTGCATCTGAGCTCGATCACCGTCGGGCAGATCGTCAACCAGGCGGCCCGCGAACTCGACGTACCGGCGCCGACGCTGACCTCCAGCTACGCCACCGCTACGGTCGCCGAGATCGCGCAGATCCTCGACGACGCCGCCGGTGCCGCACCGGCCGGCGACGACGCGGAGCCGGTCGTCGCCGGTGTGGCTCCCTGGGTCCGGGCGTTCGCCGTGGACCTGGTGCCCACCGGGGTCGCCCCGTTCGCCGGGTCGGGTGTCGACGGCGACTGGCAGGTCTTCACCGCCGGTCACAACCCGCTCGCCGAGCCACTGGCGGCAGCGCTGGGCACGGCCGGGGTGGGCGACGGAGTGCTGCTCTGTCTGCCCCGCGACGGCCAGCCGGAGCATGTCCCGGTGCTGCTGCGGGCCGCCCGCGCGGCGCTGTCCGCCGGCGGGCCGGTCCGGTTCGTCGCGGTCGGTGACCGGCGGTCCGCCGCCGGTCTGGCCAAGACGCTGCACCAGGAGCATCCGGATATCGACACCACGGTGGTGCTGCTGCCGTTGCCGGAGTACCCGACGGTCGACGACGATCCGGCGGACCGCGCCGAGGGGCGCGACGAGTTGGTGCGCCGGCTCGTCGCCGACGTCGGTGCGACGACCGGGTTCAGCGAGGTGCACTACGACGCCGCCGGTGAGCGGTATGAACCGGTGCTGCGGCCGATCCAGCTGCCACCCAACGGCGGTGCCGGGATCGGCCCGGACGACGTGCTGCTGGTCACCGGCGGCGGCAAGGGCATCACCGCCGAGTGCGCCTTGGCGCTGGGCCGGGACACCGGCACCGCCGTCGGCCTGCTCGGCCGCTCCGACCCGGCCGACGACGCCGAACTGGCCGCCAACCTTGACCGGTTGCGGGCCGCCGGTGTCCGGTTCCACTACGCCCGGGCCGACATCACCGCAGTGGACCAGGTGAAGGCGGCGGTGAACGCCGTCGAGCAGGCGCTCGGCCAGGTCACCGGGGTGCTGCACGGAGCCGGACGCAACGAGCCGACACCGGTGGCCGCGCTCGACGAGGCCGCTTTCCGCCGTACCCTGGCTCCGAAGATCGACGGCCTGGACGCGGTGCTCGCCGCGACCGACCCGCAGGCGCTGCGGCTGCTGATCACCTTCGGCAGCATCATCGGCCGGGCCGGGCTGCGCGGCGAGGCGCACTACGCCACCGCCAACGACTGGATGACCGACCTGACCCGCAAGGTCGGCGAGGACCACCCGCACATCCGCTGCCTCGCCCTGGAATGGTCGGTGTGGTCGGGTGCCGGGATGGGTGAACGGCTCGGGGTGCTGGAGTCGCTGACCCGCGACGGCATCTCCCCGATCCCGGTCGAGGACGGCATCGCGATCCTCAAGGAGGTGCTGGCCAGCCCGTCCGCGCCGCAGGCGATGGTGGTGATGAGCCGCTCCGACGGGCTGCCGACGGTCACCATGGAGCGGCGGGAGCTGCCGCTGCTGCGCTTCGTCGACCGGCCCCAGGTTCACTACCCGGGCGTCGAGCTCATCGTCGACGCCGACCTGACCGCCGACGACGACCTCTACCTGCCGGACCACCTGCTCGACGGGGACCTGCTGCTGCCGGCGGTGCTCGGCATGGAGGCGATGGCCCAGGCGGCGCGGGCGCTGACCGGGCGGATCGAGACGCCGGTGCTGGAGAACGTCGAACTGCTCCGGCCGATCGTGGTCCCGCCGGACGGCAGCAACACCATCCGGATCGCGGTGCTCGCCGCGCCGGACGGTGCCGTCGACGCAGTGGTCCGCAGCAGCGACACCGGGTTCGCGGCCGATCATTTCCGGGCCAGGCTGCGCTACGACCTGCCGGCCCGGCCCGAGGTACGGCCGGCGACCGCGGCCACCGAGCTGCTGCCCATCGACCCGGCCAGTGAGCTGTACGGGCCGGTGCTGTTCCAGGGGTCGCGGTTCCAGCGGCTGCAGGGCTATCTGGATCTGGCCGCCACCAGCTGCGTGGCGCGGGTGTCGAACCGGTCGGTGGCGCCATGGTTCGCCCGGTTCCGGCCGGGCGAGCTGGTGCTCGGCGACCCCGGCACCCGGGACACGGTGATGCACGCCCTGCAGTGCTGCGTCCCGGACGCCACGCTGCTGCCGGGGGCGATCGAACGGCTGCACCTGGCCGACGCGAAGGTCGCCGCCACCCTGGACAGCGTCACCATCCACGCGCTGGAACGGTCCCGGGAGGGCGACACATACCTGTACGACGTGGACGTCTGTGACCCGGACGGCAACCTCGTCGAACGGTGGGTGGGGCTGCGGCTGCACGCCGTACGCAAGCTGGACGGTTCCGGTCCGTGGCTCCCGGCGCTGGTCGGGCCCTACTTGGAGCGACGGGTCGGCGCGTTCCTGCCGACCGACCTGCGGGTGGTGGTCCGCCCGGACGACCCGCAAGCTACCGAGGTGGCCGACCGGCGGGAGCAGACCCGCAAGGCGGTCAGCTGGGCGCTGGGCGGCGACGCGCAGGTGCGCTACCGGCCGGACGGCAAACCGGAGGTCACCGGCGGGCCGCAGATCTCGGCGTCGCACGGCGCCGGGGTGACCGTGGCGGTCACCGGACCGGCGGCGGTCGGCTGCGACGTCGAGGTGGCCGCCGGCCGCTCCGACGAGGAGTGGGCCGATCTGCTCGGCGCGGAGAACCTGGCGCTGGCCAGGCTGGTCGCCCGGGAACACGGCGAGGAGTTGTCGGTGTCGGCGACCCGGGTGTGGGGCGCCGTCGAGTGTCTGCGCAAGAACGGCCACGCGCGGGTCGACCTGGCCGCCGAGCCGAACGCACCGGCCGGCTGGGTGGCGTTGCGATCCGGAACCACCCGGATCGCCACCTTCACCACCGCGCTGCAGGGCGTCGACGACCCGGTGGTCTTCGCGATGTCCGCCGACGGAGGCAGGTGAGTCATGGAGTCCTACTACGAGTACCGGCACCTGGTGGGTTTCGAGGAGACCAACCTGGTGGGCAACGTCTACTACGTCAACTATCTGCGCTGGCAGGGCCGGTGCCGGGAGATGTTCCTGCGGGACCGCGCGCCGGAGGTGCTGGCCGACATCCGGGACGATCTCAAGCTGTTCACCCTCAAGTGCGAGTGTGAGTTCTTTGCCGAGATCAGCGCCTTCGACGAGCTGTCGATCCGGATGCGGTTGGAGGACCTGACCCAGACCCAGATCGGCTTCGCGTTCGACTACGTCCGGCTGCGCGACGGCTTCGAGGAGCTGGTCGCCCGCGGCCGGCAGCGGATCGCGTGCATGCGCGGGCCGAACACCGACACCCGCCCGGCCCGGGTGCCGGATCCGCTGCGGATCGCGCTGTCGCACTACGCCGTCACCGGCGGCAACGGTAACGGCAACGGGCAGCGCCGGGTGCTCGAAGACGTCAGGGAGGGCTGACCGTGGCTACCGACAAGCAGACCGTGCCGGGCGTCGCAACGGCCGGATCCGCCGGATCCAACGGTACGGTCGGGGCGGCCGGATCCAACGGTACGGGCAAGGGTGACCACGCCGAGCTGCGCACCGTGATGGGGATGTTCGCCACCGGCGTCACCCTGGTGACGTCCGGGACCGACCTGCCGCACGGGATGACCGCGAACGCGTTCTCCTCGGTATCGCTGGAGCCGGCGTTGGTGCTGGTGTGCGTCAAGCGCACCGCGGTGCTGCACGCGACGGTCCTGGCCCAGGGCACCTTCGCGGTGTCGATCCTGGGTGCCGACCAGGAAGGGCTGGCCCGCTACTTCGCCAGCTCGTCGCGGCCGCGCGACGAGCGGGAGTTCGAGACGGTCGACCACTGGGCGGGGCGGCACACCGGCGCACCGATCATCTCCGGCAGCCTGGCCTGGGTGGAGTGCAAGCTGGCCGCCGTCTACGACGGCGGCGACCACTCCATCTTCCTCGGCTCGGTGCTGGGCACCGGCCGCGGTGACGGCCACGACGCGTTGCTGTTCCACGGTGGCCGGTTCGTCGAGGTCGCCGGCCGAGGCTGACCCGACCCGCCACCCGACCGGGGGGGGGGGGGGCGTGCGGGGGTGTCCGAGGGCTCTTTGTGGGGGTATCATCGTCCCTCAGCACTCTCCCATCCCCTCAGACGACCCATGGGCCATCTCGA
>NZ_JBSWXD010000032.1:0-46035 GCF_056160425.1 Micromonospora sp. ABR4_055 | reverse complement strand
CATTCTCAATTCGTTGGGGGGATCGTCGGGGTGCGGGTTTAGCGTCACGCTGCTGTAGCTGGTGAGTGGGTTTGTGGTACGCATTCGAGCCCCCCTCTCCCACCCCGGACAGCACGGTGCGCCCGGCACCGGACCAGCCGCCGGTCAGACCAGTCGTCGGTCTCAGGTTAGCCGTCGGGTGATCAGTTCGAGCACGGTGGCCGCGTGTTCATTGAGGTAGAAGTGGCCGCCCGGGAAGACCCGTAGCTCGAAGGCGCCGGTGGTGTGGTCCCGCCATGCCTCGGCCTCCGTGACGGTCACCTCGGTGTCCTGGTCACCGACCAGGGCGAGTACCGGGCTGCGCAGCGGCGGCCCGGGCCGGTGCCGGTAGGACTCGACCGCACGGTAGTCGCAGCGGGTCGCCGGCAGGATCATGTTGAGCATGTCCACGTCGTCCAGCAGCTCGCTGCCGGTACCGCTGAGCCGGGCCAGTTCCGCGCGTAAGCCGTGGTCGTCGAGACGGTGCACACTGGTCTCCCGATGCCGCGACGGCGCGCGTCGACCGGAGGCGATCAGCGCGGCCGGTGTGGTGCCGTCGCGTTCCAACCGGCGCGCGACCTCGTAGCCGACCATCGCGCCCATGCTGTGCCCGAACAGGGCCAGGGGCCGGTCGCGCCAGTCGGCCAGCTCCGCGGTGACCAGATCGGCGAGTCGTTCGATGTCGTCGATGCCGGGCTCGTGCCGCCGGTCCTGGCGTCCCGGATACTGGATGGCCAGCACGTCCACCGAGGCTGGTACGCCTCGGGCGACCGGCAGGTAGTACGAAGCCGACCCTCCCGCGTGCGGGAAGCACACCAGTCGGGTGGCGGCGTCCGGCTTCGGCCGGAACCGGCGGACCCACGAGGTCGTGGCCGAGGTCAAGGGGACTCCGATCGCCGTACCAGCAAATGGTGTGACCGTGACAGGCCGGCGGCGGGGGTGGCAACCCGTGCTCACCCCTAGCGGCGGTGCGGGGCTGATCTGGGGTTGTCCGGCGTTCTGGCCGCTGGCACCGTCGGAACCGACACCGTGGGTCCCGGCACCGGCCGGATCCGATGCGGTACGGGGCGGACACGGTGAGGTCGGCGAGGTGTGAACATGGCAGTGGCTGCGCACGACAAGGGACTCGTGCCGTTCGGGGAGTACCAGACGTGGTACCGGGTGACCAGACCGGCCGGCGCGGGCCGGCCGGCGCTGGTCGTGGTGCACGGCGGTCCGGGCAGCACCCACGACTACCTGCTGAACCTGGCCGGGCTGGCCGAACACGGCTGGCCGGTGGTGCACTACGACCAGATCGGCAACGGCGGCTCCACCCGCCTGCCCGACCGGGGCGCCGACTTCTGGACCGTCGAGCTGTTCCTCGCCGAGCTGGACAACCTGCTGCGCTCGCTCGGTGTCGCCGACGACTACGTGTTGTTCGGCCATTCGTGGGGTGGCCCGCTGGTGGCCCGGCACGCGGCGACCCGTCCGGCCGGGCTGCGCGGCCTGGTCGTCGCCAACGCGCCGGCTTCGTATCCACTGTGGCTGCAGGAGGCGCGACGGCTGCGCCAGGCGTTGCCGGCCGGGGTGAACGAGACCCTGCTCCGCCACGAGCAGGCGGGGACCACCGACAGCCAGGAGTACTTCACCGCCATGCGGGTGTTCTACGACCGGCACGTCTGCCGGGTCACGCCGTGGCCACGGGACTATCTGGCGTCGTTCATGGAGATCGCGAACGACCCGACGGTGTACCTGACCATGAACGGCCCGAGCGAGTTCCACGTCATCGGTACGCTGCGGGACTGGTCCGTCGTCGACTGCCTGGCCGACATCCGGGTGCCCACCCTGGTGCTGTCCGGCCGGCACGACGAGGCGACCCCGGCGACGTTGCAGCCGTACCTGGACCGGGTGCCCGGTGCCCGGTGGGTGGTCTTCGAGGAGTCCAGTCACCTGCCGCACCTGGAGGAGCCGGAGCGCTTCGCCGAGGTGCTGCTGGAGTTCCTCACCGAACTGAAGGGGGAGGGCACGCATGGCTGAGGGGCGTACCGCGCTGGTGTTCCCGGGCATGGGACCCACCGGCTTCGCCGAGGTCGGCCGGTTCATGCTGGCCAACCCGTACGCGCGGGAGCTGACCGCGACCGCCGACGAGGTCCTCGGATACCCGTTGCTGGAGCGCTACCGCACCGGCGGCGACTACTCGGAGGCCGCGCAGGTGGCCTTCTTTGTCAACTGCCTGGCGCTGGCCCGCTGGAGCGAGCAGGGCGGGACGGTGCCGGACTTCTGCGTCGGGCCGAGCTTCGGTGAGAAGCCGCTGATCGCCTACGTCGGCGCGTTGCCGGTACCGCAGGCCATCTGGCTTACCGCGCAGCTGGCCCGTCGGATGGAGGAGTACTTCGCCACCGAGCACCGTGACGTGGTGACACACTCGTTCACCCGTACACCGGAGCCGCTGCTGCGGGAGGTGCTCGACGAGCTCGCCGGGCAAGGGGAGTGGCACGAGATCTCCTGCTACGTGGATCATGACTTCCACATGCTGTCGCTGCGGGAACACATGCTCGACTGGCTGGCGGCGAGGCTGCGGTCGGCGGGCGGACTCCCGCTCTACACGATGCGTCCGCCGATGCACTGCGCCGCCTTCGCGCCGTTGCGCGACATCGTGGCGCGGGAGGTGCTCGACGGGCTTGAGTTCGCCGACCCGGCGGTGCCGGTCGTCGCCGATCAGGACGGCACGCTGGTCACCACCGGAGCGGGGGTGCGCCAGATGCTGCTGGACAGCTTCGTCCGGCCGCTGCGTTGGCCCGACGTGGTCGCATCGCTTCGTACGCGGGGCGTGCGTGAGGTGCGCGTCTGCGGGCCCGACCGGTTGTTCGGCCGGGTGCGGGCGACCACTGCGGCGTTCGAGGTGGTCGCTGTCACGCCCCGGCTTGCCCTGCAGCCGAGACGGTCCACCGCGGCGGTCTGAAACGGCCGGGCCGGCGGTCACCGGTGACCGGGGCGGAGAACCGTCGGCGCTTCGCCGGATCCCGGCCGGATCCGGTGCGGACCGCAACCCGGATCCGGCCGGACCTGGCAGCTCAGGCGGCCTGCATCCGGACCGCCGACAGCGTCGTCCAGAGCACCTCCGGGGTAGCGAACGACTCCATCGCCAACGCCTCGTCGGTGAACCGCACCGTGTACGCCGACTCGATCGCGGCGAGCAGTTCGACGGTCCCGAGTGAATCGAGACCGAAATCACGCAGCGAGCTTTCCGGCGACAGCTTCTCGTCGTCGCCGATGAATGGCAGGTGTTGGCGGAGCAGTGTCTCGAACTGGTCGTCCCACATGATGGCGACTCCGATTGAAGAAATCCTGCTGGTCTGATTGATCCTACCATTTCGCATCGACGATGCGAGCTGAAAAGATGGGGGTAAAAAATGGACGAAGCTGCCATTGGCGTCTTGTCGGCACGATTCATGCGAGGGCTGGAGACCGCCCCGGACCAGCCGGCGATCCGGATCAATTCCGACACGCTCAGTTATGCCGAGGCGCACCGGACGGCACTGCGCTGGGCGGCGGTGCTGACCGAGCACGCCGGGGGGCGACCCGCTCCGGTCGGGGTCCTGGCGGCGGGCAGCATTCCGGCGTACGTCGGGATCCTCGCCGCCCTGTACGCCGGCGCCACGGTCGTTCCGCTGCATCCCGACTTCCCGCCGGCCCGTACCCGGGCCATGCTCGACGCCGCCGGCGTCACCGTCGTGGTGACCGACGAGCCGGCGGTGGCCGGCCTGCCCGCGTCGCTACCGGCCGGTCGGGACGTCGCGGTCCTGGTCGCCGGGCAGGACCCGCAGCCCCGGTCGCCGCTGCGGATGCTGCCCGGCCGGTCCGGGCGGCCGCTGCCCGCGCCGCGACCGGTGCTGCCCGGCGACGCCGCGTACATGCTGTTCACCTCCGGGTCGACCGGGCGACCGAAGGGGGTGCCGATCACCCATGCCAGTCTGGCCCACTACTTCCGCCTGCTGGACCAGCGCTACGACTTCGACAGCGCCGACGTGTTCTCGCAGACGTTCGACCTGAACTTCGACTGCGCCATGTTCGACCTGTTCTGCGCCTGGGGAGCCGGAGCACAGCTGCTGCGGGTACCCGGGCAGGCCTACCGGGACCTGCCCGGCTTCCTCGCCGCTCACCAGGTGTCCGTCTGGTTCTCCACCCCCAGCAGCATCGGGCTGGTTCGTCGCCTGGGCGGCCTCGGCGCGGGCTCGCTGCCGACGCTGCGGCGCAGCTTCTTCGCCGGTGAGGCACTGCGCTGCCGGGACGCGGCACACTGGCAGGACGCGGCGGTCAACTCCACCGTGGAGAATCTGTACGGGCCGACCGAACTGACCATCACCGTCACCCGGCACCGCTACGGGGCCGGGTCGCATCAGCTGGCCGTCAACGGTGTCGTGCCGATCGGGCCACTGCACGACGGGCACGAGCAGTTGCTGGTGGACGAGGCCGGACAGCCGGTTGCCGACGAGGGGGAGCTGTGGGTGAGCGGGCCGCAACTGGCTCCCGGCTACCTCGATCCGGCCGACGGCGACGGACGCTTCGTCGTCCGCGACGGGCGGACCTGGTACCGCACCGGCGACCGGGTACGCCGCACCTCCGGCGGCGAACTGCTCTACCTCGGTCGACTCGACGCCCAGGTGCAGGTGCACGGGTGGCGGGTCGAACTCGCCGAGATCGAACACGCGGTACGCGGCTGCGTCGGCGTCGACGACGCGGCCGTCCTCGACGTCACGGTGGACGACACGACCGAGCTGGTCGTGTTCTACACCGGGCGACCGGCCGCGGTGGTCGAACTGACCCGGCAGCTGCGGCAGAGCCTGCCGCAGCGACTGGTGCCCCGGAGCTACGAACACCGCGACGAGCTGCCGCTGAATGCCAACCGCAAGGTGGACCGACCGGCGCTCCGGGCCCGGGCGAGGGAAATGGTGACCGGATTCCCCAAGCTGGCACCCGCCTGAGTAGGGGCTGGTAGGGGATCCCGAAGTCGTCCACCGGGGGTTATCTTTCTGTCGGCTGATCCCGGTCGGCGGATCCGATCGGCTGATTCGGTCCGGGTGCTGGACAGCAATTCCGCGACGGCGCCTCCAGTCTTTTCCAGGCGGCAGGAGTGCGGTTTTGGACGACGATCTGGTTCACTCGTTGCTGGACGTGGCCGAGGCGGTCGCCCCGACCCGGCCCGCCGTACGCGACGCGGTCGGTGCCTGGACCTACGCCGAGCTGCACGAGCACAGCCACGCGGTCGACGCCTGGCTGCACGACCGGGGGGTGGGCCCCGGTGACCGGGTGCTGGTGCAGGCCCAGACCACCCGCGAGCTGGTCGCGATGTTCTTCGGGGTCTCCCGGCGCGGCGCGACCTTCGTTCCGATCAATCCCGCGACGAAGGCGTTCCACCTCGCGGCGGTGGTCGCCAACGCCGAACCCCGCCTGGTGGTCGCCGACCGGGCCAACGCCGAGACGCTGCGCTCGCTCACCCGGCTGCCGGTGCACGAGACCGGGACGGTGTGGCCACAGGTGCACGCAGGTGCCGGGCGACGGCTCACCCGTACGGCGACGCCGGCGGCCACCGACGCGGCCGCCCTGATCTACACCTCCGGCAGCACCGCCGCGCCCAAGGCAGTCGTCACCCCGCATGCCCAGACCACGTTCGCCGTACGGGCGTTGCGCGACGCGCTCGGCTACCGCCCGGACGACGTGGTGTTCTGCCGCTTCCCGATGTCCTGGGACTACGGGCTGCACAAGGTGCTGATGACCTGTGCGGCGCAGGCCGAGGTGGTGCTCGCCGGCACCGAGTCGGACCTGGCGTTGCTCGACCGGATGCGGCAGACCGCCACGACCGTGGTTCCGGTGGTGCCGTCACTCGCCGCCATGATCGTCACGCTGGCCCGGCGCGCCGCCGGACCGCTGCCGCCGGTGCGGATGTTCACCAACACCGGCGCCGCGCTGCCGCAGCCGACGATCGAGCAGCTCCGCGCGGCCTTCCCCGGTGCCCGGGTGGTCCGCCAGTTCGGCCAGACCGAGTGCAAGCGCATCTCGGTGATGCCCCCGGAACAGGACCGGGAACGCCCCGACTCGGTGGGGCGCCCGCTCGCCGGCACCGAGGTGCTGATCCTCGACCCGGACGGGCGGAGCGTGCCGCCCGGTGAGACCGGCGAGATCGTGGTCACCGGCCCGCACGTCATGGCCGGCTACTGGCGGTCGCCGGAGCAGACTGCCCGGACGTTCCGGCCGGACCCGCGCACTGGGCAAATCCGGCTGCACACCGGCGACTACGGCCGTCTCGACGAGGACGGCTACCTCTACTTCGCCGGCCGGCGCGACGAGATGTTCAAGCGCAAGGGGATTCGGATGAGCACAGTGGAGATCGAAGCCGCCGCGATGGACGTTCCGGGCGTGCGGGCGGCCGTCGCGGTGCCGCCCACCCCGCACCGCGACCTCGCCCTCTGCGTGGTCTCCGATCTGGCCCCGCACGTGGTGCTCCGGGAACTGGCCCGGCGGCTGGAGCCGGCGAAGGTGCCGGCGACCTGCCGGGTGCTCGACGAACTGCCGCTGAACCACCACGGCAAGAACGAGAGAGGGAAGCTCGCCATGATCCTGGACGAGGCGCTGTCGTGAGCACGGCCACCTGGTACGTGGAACTTGCCGAGCGGTACGGCACCCCGCTGTACCTCTACGACCTGGACCGGATCGAGTCCGCCCGGCGGGACCTGCTGGCCAGCCTGCCCGAACCGATCGAGCTGTTCTACGCGGTCAAGGCCAACCCGCACCCGCAGGTGGCCGCAGCGGTCGCCGCGGACCGGGTCCGCGCGGAGATCAGCTCCACCGGCGAGCTGGCGGTCGCCCTCGCCGCCGGCTTCAACGCCGGGCACTGCCTCTACACCGGACCGGGCAAGACCACCGGTGAGCTGACCGAGGCTATCGGCCGGGGCGTGCGGACGTTCTCGGTGGAATCTCCCGGCGACCTCCGGCGCATCGGTACGGTGGCCAGCCGGCACGGCGTGGTCGCCCGGTGCCTGCTACGCATCAACAGCGCCAGCGCGCGGGCGTCGACGAGTATCCGGATGACCGGGGCGCCGTCGCAGTTCGGTATCGACAGCGAGACCCTGCCCGACCTGCTGCCCGAGCTGCGCGAGGTGGCCGGCACCGACATCGTCGGTGCCCACTTCTTCCCGCTGAGCAACGCCCGTGACGAGGCGAGCCTGATCAGCGAGTTCCAGCACACCGTCACCCTCGCGGCGCAACTGCACGACGAACTCGGTCTGCCGGTGCGGCTGCTGGACATCGGTGGCGGCTTCGCCGCGCCGTACGCGGTGCCGGGCAGCCGCCCGAGGTACGACAAGGTGCGTGTCGAGCTGGAGAACGCGCTCGATGCCAGCTTCGCCGGCTGGCGCCACGGTACGCCGGGCGTCGCCTGTGAGTCCGGGCGCTACCTCGTCGGGGACAGCGGCACCCTGCTCTGCTCGGTGGTCAACCTCAAGACGAGCCGGGGCCGGCGGTTCGTGATCCTCGACGGCGGAATCAACACCTTCGGCGGCATGTCCGGGCTGGGCCGGCTGCTACCGGTGGCGGTCCAGCTCGACGAGGACGCCCCGGCCGGTACCGCGAGTCTGGTCGGGCCGCTGTGCACCCCGGGCGACGTGCTCGGCCGCGACGTCGACGTGCCGGAGCTCGCCCCCGGCGACGTGGTGGCGATCCCGAACGCGGGTGCGTACGGGCCGACAGCCAGCCTGCTGGCCTTCCTGAGCCGTCCGGCCCCGGTCGAGGTGGTCGTCCAGGGCCGCCGGGTCGTTTCCGTGTCGCGCCTGGAATACCACCGTGACCACGGCCCGTGGACATGAACCCGGCCGGCCGGGTACGCCAGGCCACCCGGCCCGGACCTCCGACGGTGCTCGTCAGCGGGCTCTCCTCGGACGCGCACACCTGGAATCTGGTCTTCCTGGAGCTGCTGCTCGCCGAGCTCGGGTACCGGGTGACCAACCTCGGGGCGTGCGTGCCCGACGAACTTCTCGTCCGCGAGTGCCTGGACCGGGCACCCGAGCTGCTCGTGCTGAGCAGCGTCAACGGGCACGGCCACCTCGACGGGGCGCGGGTGGTCCGCCGGCTGCGCGGTCTGCCGTCACTGGCGGGCCTGCCGATCGTGATCGGCGGCAAGCTCGGGGTGGCCGGCGGGCTGACCGCCGCGCAGCGCGACGAGCTGGTCCGGGCCGGCTGCGACGGGGTGTTCGAGGAGAACGCCGAGACCGTCACCGCGTTCCGCCGGTTCCTCGACACGCTGCCCGTCCGGGCGATCCGGTGACCTCGACCGGTTCACCGGTGACGCCGGTGACCACGACCGGTCCACCGGTCGCGGCGACGGCCGGCGACCGGGTCCGGATCGGCCTCGGCGAGTTCGTCCGCGCCGCGTGGGCCGCCGGGAACCTGGTGGTGCAGCCGAGGATGGGCTTCGGTAGCCCGGAGTCGATGCGCAGCGGGTTGCGGGCCACCAAGGCCGTGCCGGCGACCACCGTGGGCACGATCACCCTGGACAGCTACACCCGGGTCGGTGACCTCGCCGCCGCCGAGCGGGCCGTCCTCGCCGGCGCGGATCTCAACGGCTACCCCATCGTCAGTCATCCGGTGCACGTGACCCGGGCCGTTCTCGACGGGGTACGCGACAGCGGGTTCCCGGTCCAGCTGCGCCACGGCTCGGCGACTCCGCAGCACATCTTCGCCGCGCTGATCGCCGCCGGCCTGGACGCCACCGAAGGCGGACCGGTCTCATACTGTCTGCCGTACGGACGGGTGCCGCTGGAAGAGTCCGTGCGTAGTTGGGCACAGTGCTGTGAGTTCTTCGCCCACCTGCGCGAGCACGCGCCGGTCGAGCCCAACCTGGAGACGTTCGGCGGCTGCATGCTCGGCCAGCTCTGCCCACCCAGCCAACTGGTGGCGCTCAGCGTGCTGGAGGCGATGTTCTTCCGCCAGTACGGGGTACGCAGCGTGGCGGTCAGCTACGCCCAGCAGACGAACCCGCGCCAGGACGAGGAGGCAATCTTCGCGTTGCGCCGGCTCTGCGCCGAGCTGCTCGACGACATCGACTGGCACGTGGTCGTCTACACGTACATGGGGGTGTACCCGACCACGCCGTGGGGTGCGCGGCGGCTGCTCGCCGAAGCCGTGGCGCTGGCCCGGGCCACCGGGTCCGAGCGGCTGATCGTCAAGACGGTCGTGGAGTCGCAGCGGATCCCGACCATCGCCGAGAACGTCGACGCGCTCGAATTCGCCGGTGCCGCCGCCCGCACCCGACCCGCACCGCGGCCGAGCGTCGACCCGGCCGCCGACTCGCAGACCTACCAGGAGGCGCGCGCCATGGTGGAGGCGATCAGCGACCTCGACGGCGACCTCGGTCGTGCGTTGCTGCACAGCTTCAAACGCGGCTACCTGGACATCCCGTACTGCCTGCATCCGGACAACCTCGGCCGGACCCGCAGCTACCTGGACGTGGACGGGGCCCTGAGGT
Source organism: Micromonospora sp. ABR4_055 (assembly GCF_056160425.1). Lineage (NCBI taxonomy): Bacteria > Bacillati > Actinomycetota > Actinomycetes > Micromonosporales > Micromonosporaceae > Micromonospora > Micromonospora sp. ABR4_055. Next base: position 36,518 of record NZ_JBSWXD010000032.1, on the reverse strand, counting down.
GGGCGGACACCGGGCTGCTTCCGATCGGTCATCTGGTGCCACGCCGGCAGCGGCGGCAGGTGAGCTCGGCCGGGCTGCTGGACGCGCTCGGCTACGTGCGACGCAAGTACGACACGGCAGGAAGTGAGTTGCGATGACGGCAGTCGACCGGCAGGTCCGCCGGTATCCGTTCCCGATGCAGCGCACCGAGGTGTCGCCGATGTACGCGACACTGCGCCGCAGCGAACCCGTCAGCCGGGTGCAGCTGCCCTACGGTGAGCCGGCCTGGTTGGCCACCCGGCACCGGGACGTCAGGACCGTACTGTCCGATCCGCGGTTCAGCCGTGCCGTCGCACAGGGCCTCGACCAGCCACGGATGCGGGTCGAGAACATGAACGACGGCATCATGGGGATGGACCCGCCGGACCACACGCGACTGCGCCGGCTGGCGATGAAGGCGTTCACCGCCCGGCGGGTCGAGAAGATGCGCGTCACTGTCGAGCGGATCACCACCGAGCTGCTGGACGCGATGGTGGCCGGCGGCCAGCCGGCCGACCTGGTGACGCACTTCGCGCGGCCGTTGCCGGTGACCGTCATCTGCGGGTTGCTCGGGGTGCCCTTCGAGGACTATCCGAAGTTCACCCGTTGGACCGAGGCGTTCACCAACGACGAGTCGGCGTCGACCGGTGTTCTCGCCACGGTCGGCCCGGAGATGGACGCCTACTTCGCCGAGCTGGTCGCCCAGCGTCGTCGGCGGCCTACCGACGACCTGCTGGGCGCCCTGGTCCGGGCCCGCGACGACGGTGACAAGCTGACCGAGACCGAGCTGATCGACCTGGCCGGTGCCGGCCTGCTCACCGCCGGCACCGAGACGGTCTCCTGCGGACTGCCGAGCTTCGTCTACACGCTGCTGCGGCATCCGCAGGCGCTGGCGCGGCTGCGCGCCGAGCCGGACCTGATGCCGTCGGCGGTCGAGGAGCTGCTGCGGTTCGTGCCGATCAACACGGCGGCGATGTTCGCCCGCTACGCGCTGGAGGACGTGGAGCTGTCCGGTGTCACGGTACGCGCCGGTGAACCCGTCCTGCCGTCGTTGGCGGCGGCCAACCGTGACCCGGACGTGTTCACGGATCCGGACCGCCTCGACCTGACCCGGGCGACGAACCCGCACGTGACATTCGGCTACGGGCCACATCTGTGCATCGGGGCGCAACTGGCCCGGTTGGAGTTGCAGGTCGCCCTGCGTGCCCTGCTCGACCGGTTCCCACGACTCGACGTCACCGACGATCTGGAGTGGAAGTTCGGCGTGATCGTACGCGGTCCGGCCACTCTGCCGATCACCTGGTGAGGGGTCGCTAGGGGTCCTGCGGTGGACTGCCCGTCACTAGCATCGAGCCAAGTCCTCGCATTCGCTTTGCCGCTTCAGTTGTGGAGTGCCCGGATGAACATCCAGCCCGAGAGCGTCGTCGACGACACCACCGGCAGCTCGGGCGGTGTCGCCGGGTTCCGTACCCGGTTGGCCGGGTTGCCCCCGGTGGAGCAGCACCGCCTGGTGCTCGAGCTGGTGTGCGTCGCGACCACCCAGGTCATCTCGCAGGTCCAGCCTGATGCGCCGGCCGAGGTGGACCCGGTGCTGCCCTTCCAGGACCTCGGGTTCGACTCGCTCGCCGCGGTCGAGCTGCACGAGCGGCTGACCGCCGCCACCGGCCTGGCGCTGCCGGTGACCCTGGCGTTCGACCACCCGACCCCGCAGGCCGTCGCCGATCTCGTGGTGCGGCAGCTGGTCGGCGCGCCCGTCGACGCCCGGCCGGTACGCCCCCGACGCGACGGCGCGGACGAACCGATCGCGATCGTCGGCATCGGCTGCCGCTACCCCGGCGGGGTGTTCTCCGCTGCCGACCTGTGGCAGCTTGTCGCCGACGGCCGGCACGTGATCGGGGAGTTCCCGACCGACCGGGGCTGGGACCTGGCCGGACTGTTCGACCCGGACCCCGACCGGCCGGGTACCAGCTACGTGCGCCACGGCGCCTTCCTCGACACCGCCGCCGAGTTCGACGCCGACTTCTTCGGCATCGGCCCGCGCGAGGCGTCGGCGATGGATCCGCAGCAGCGGCTGGTGCTGGAGACGTCGTGGATCGCGCTGGAACATGCCGGGATCGACCCCATGTCACTGCGCGGCAGCCGGACCGGGGTGTTCGTCGGCGCCGAGCCGCAGGAGTACGGACCACGACTGTACGAGGCCCCGGCCGGGCTGGACGGCTACCTGCTCGCCGGCAACGCGCCGAGCGTGGTCGCCGGGCGGGTGGCGTACACCCTGGGGTTGCACGGCCCCACCCTGACCGTGGACACCGCCTGCTCAGGGTCCCTGGTCGCGCTGCACCTGGCCAGCCAGGCCCTGCGCACCGGCGAGGCGTCGCTGGCGCTGGCCGGCGGGGTCGCGGTGATGGGCAGCCCCGGCACCTTCACCGCGTTCAGCCGCCAACGCGGCCTGGCCCCCGACGGCCGCTGCAAACCGTTCGCCGACGCCGCCGACGGCACCGGGTTCGCCGAGGGCGTCGGGATCCTCGTCCTGGAACGGCTCGGTGAGGCGCGCCGCCGTGGACACCGGGTTCTCGCCGTGCTGCGCGGCTCGGCGGTCAACTCCGACGGGGCGAGCAACGGGCTGACCGCCCCCAGCGGGCCCGCGCAGCAACAGGTGATCGCGGCGGCGCTGGCCGACGCCGGACTCGTCCCGGGTGACGTCGACGCCGTCGAGGCGCACGGCACCGGCACCAGGCTCGGCGACCCGATCGAGGCCCAGGCGCTGCTCGCGGCGTACGGTCAGGAGCGGGACGAACCACTGTGGATCGGTTCGCTCAAGTCCAACATCGGCCACACCCAGGCGGCGGCCGGGGTGGCGGGCGTGATCAAGATGATCATGGCCCTGCGGCACTCGCTGCTGCCCGCGACCCTGCACGTCGACCGCCCTACGCCGCGGGTGGACTGGACCGCCGGCGCGGTCGCGCTGCTGACCGACGCCCGCCCCTGGCCGGCACTGCCCCGTCCGCGCCGCGCCGGGATCTCCTCGTTCGGTGTGAGCGGCACCAACGCCCACGTCATCGTCGAAGAGGCCGACGCCGAGACCGCCGAGGCCGCCGAGGCCGGCGAGACCGGTGAGGCCGGCGAGACCGCCGGGGGCGGTGAGACCGGCGAGACCGCCGGGGCGGGCGAACCGGCGGGCCAGGAAGCGCCCACGGTGCTGCCCCTGGTGCTATCGGCCCGCAGCGCGCCGGCGTTGCGGGCGCAGGCCGGTCAGCTGCTGCCGTTGCTGCGGGCCGGGACATCGCTGCCCGACACCGCGTACGCGCTGGCCACCACCCGCGCCGCGCTGGAACACCGGGCCGTGGTGCTCGCCGCCGACGCGCCCGAGGCGGTACGGGGCCTGGAAGCGTTGGCCACCGGCGAGACGACCGGCTCCGGAGTCTATGTCGGACGGACGATCGGCGGCCGGGTCGCGTACCTGTTCACCGGTCAGGGTGCCCAGTGCCTCGCCGCCGGGCAGGCCCTCGCCCGGCGGTTCCCCGCGTTCGCGCGGGCCTTCGCCGACGCGGCCGACCAGGTCGACGTCCACCTGGACCGACCGCTGCGCTCCATCCTGACCGGCGACGACCGGGCCCTCCTCGACCAGACCCGGTACGCCCAGGCCGCGATCTTCGTCACCGAGGTGGCGTTGTACCGGCTGCTGGAGTCGTGGGGGCTCCGCCCCGACTACGTACTGGGCCACTCGGTCGGCGAGCTGGCCGCCGCCCACGTCGCCGGGGTGCTCACCCTGGCCGACGCGGCGCTGCTGGTGACCGCCCGGGGCGAGCTCATGCAGGCGTTGCCCGTCGGCGGAGCGATGGTCGCCATCGAGGCGGCACCCGACGAACTGCCCGCCGACGTGAGCGTCGCGGCCGTCAACGGTCCGCGCTCGCTGGTCATCTCCGGCGACGAACGGACGGTCACCCAGGTTGCCGAAACCTTCGCCGCACAGGGCCGCCGGATCCACCCGCTGCGGGTGTCACACGCCTTCCACTCCGCCCGGATGGACCCGATGCTCGCGCCGTACCGCCAGTTCGCCCAGGTGGTCGACTTCGCGCCGGCCCGGATCCCGATGGTGTCGACGGTGACCGGCGCGCTGATCGGCGACGACGAACTGGCCGACCCCGAGTACTGGGTACGGCAGGTGCGTCAGAGCGTCCAGTTCGCCGATGGCATGGCCGCGCTGGCCGCCGCCGGGGTGCGCACCTTCGTCGAACTCGGCCCGGACGCGGTGCTCAGCGCGCTCGGCCCGGCCTGCCTGCCCGACGGCCGCGACGACGTCTCCCTCGTCGCCACCCTGCGGCCGGGCCGCGACGAGGTCCGAGACCTGGTCGGGGTGCTCGCCCACCTGCACCAGCGCGGTGCGTCGGTGGAGTGGCCGGCCGTGTTCGGTGGGCAGGTGAACCACCGGGTCGAGCTGCCCACGTATCCGTTCCAGCGTCGCCGGCACTGGCTCACGCCACCCGGCCCGCGCCGCGACGCGGCCGCACTCGGCCAGGCCGACGCCGAACATCCGCTGCTCGGCGCGGCGGTCCGGCTCGCCGACGGCGACCGTACGCTGCTCACCGGCCGGATCTCGGCGCAGACCCATCCCTGGTTGGCCGACCACATCGTCGCCGGTGCGACCCTGCTGCCCGCCACCGCCTTCGTCGAACTCGCCGGACACGCCGGCGCGCTGCTGGGCAGCCCGACGGTGGCCGAACTGACCCTGCACGCGCCGCTGGTCCTGGCCGACGGGGCGGCAACCGCACTGCAGATCATGGTCGGTCCCGACCAGGGTGACGGCCGGCGTAGCGTCACGATCCACTCCTGCGGCGAAGCCGTGACCAGCGGCAGCCGCTGGCTGCAGCACGTCAGTGGCACCCTGGCGGCGGCCGCGCCGGCCGCACCCACCGAAGCCGACTGGGCGGTGACGTGGCCACCGCCCGGTGCCGAACCGGTCGACCTGTCCGACTGGTACGAGCGGCTCGCCGCCCAGGGCTACCAGTACGGCGACAGCTTCCGTGGGCTGCGGGCCGCCTGGCGCGCGGCAGGCGAGGCGTTCCTGCACGTCGAGCTTCCCGAGCCGGTCCACGCCGAGGGCTACCGGCTGCATCCGGCCCTGCTCGACGCGGCGCTGCAGGCCACCGAGCTGGCGACCGACTCGCAGCCGGCCCAGCCGGGCGGTGCCGGGCAGATCCGGTTGCCGTTCGCCTGGCGCCACGTGTCCGCCCTGACCACCGGCGCGCGCGCCCTGCGGGTGCGGGTCACCTCGGCCGGCGAGCACGGCGTGTCGATCGAGGCCGTCGACGCCACCGGCGCGCCCGTGGCGAACGTCGAGTCCTTCGTCACCCGTCCCGCCGACCCCGCCCGGCTGGCCGTACCGACCGGCGGCGGCCAGCTCTACCGGGTGAACTGGATTCCGGTCGGCCCGGCGCAGCGGCCGCTCTCGTACGTGGTGCTCGACCAGGTCCGGCAACTGCCCGACGTGCTGCCGCAGGTCGTGGTGCTGCCGGTGCGCGCCGCCGGCATCGGAGCCGAGGCGGTCCGCACCGCCTGCGACGAGACGCTGGCGGTGATCCGGTCGTGGCTGACCGACCCCCGTACGGCCGGATGCCGGCTGGCCATCGTGACCGCCGGCGGAAACAGCCTCGACGGTGATCCCACCGGCACCGTCGACCCTGCCCACGGTGGCGTGCACGGCCTGGTCCGTGCGGCCCAGGCCGAACACCCCGGCAGGTTCCTGCTGCTCGACGTCGTCGCCACCGACGCCAGCGGCCTGGCCGCCGCGCTCGCCGCCGCCGTCGCCGCGGACGAACCTCAGGTCGCGGTTCGCGCCGGCGCGGTGCTGGCGCCCCGGCTGGCCCTCGCCCCGCCGGCGGAACCACTCCCGTCCGTTCCGACCGTCGGAGCCGCCCCCGCTGACGGCGCCGTCCGCAACGGTCGGTCGGGCCGGCTCGATCCGGCCGGCACGGTGCTGATCACCGGTGGCACCGGCGGTGTCGGGGCCGTCCTCGCCGAGCATCTGGTCCGTGCGCACGGGATACGGCACCTGCTGCTGGTCAGCCGGAGCGGCCCGCAGGCCGCCGGAGCCGGGGACCTGACCGCCAGCCTGGCCGAGTTGGGTGCCAGCGCGCACGTCGCCGCCTGCGACGTGTCCGACCGGTCCGCCCTCGCCGCGCTGCTCGACGGCATCGCCCCCGAGCACCCACTGACCGCGGTGGTGCACGCCGCCGGCGTGCTCGACGACGGGCTCGTCGACACCCTCACCGGGCAGCGGATGGAGGCCGTCGCCGCCGCGAAGGCGTACGCCGCCTGGCATCTGCACGAGCTGACCCGGGAGCTGCCGCTGGCCTGGTTCGTGCTCTGCTCGTCGGCCGCCGGTCACCTTGACGGTGCCGGCCAGGCGAATTACGCGGCCGCGAACGCCGCGCTGGACGCCCTCGCCGCCTACCGTCGTGACGCCGGCCTGCCCGCGCTCAGTCTGGCGTGGGGGCTGTGGGCACATGCCGGTGGCATGGGGGACCGGCTGGACGCCGCCGCCCGGCGACGTATCGAACGGTCCGGTCTGCCCGGCATGTCCATCCAGGACAATCTAGAGCTGTTCGACGCGGCGTTGCGCGTACCGGCGGCGACGCTGCTGCCGCTGCGGCTCGACCCGGCCGCGCTGCGGGCCAGGCCGGACGGTGTGCCGCCGCTGCTGCGTCAGATCGTCCCGGTGGTCCTCCCAGGCGGGAACCGGTCGACAGCCGCGACCGGCGCCGTGGCGTCCGGCACCGCGACGCCGGACGGGCGTCCGGCACCGAACGGAGTCGCGGCCGACTGGGCACGGCTCGCCCCGGCCGAGCGGCAGCGCGCCGTACTCACCCTGGTCCGACGCCTCGCGGCCGCCGTCCTCGGGCACAGCGGTGCCGAGGCCGTCGAGCCCGACCGGCCGTTCAGCGAGGTCGGGTTCGACTCGCTGGCCGCCGTGGAGCTGCGCAACCTGCTCACCACCGAGACCGGGTTCACCCTGCCGGCCACGCTCGTCTTCGACTACCCGACCCCTCAGGCGCTGGCTGTCTACCTGGTCGACAAGGCGGTGCCGGTCGCCGACGCGCCGGCAGCCGCGCCGGACACCGTCACCGCCGCCACCGACGAGCCGATCGCGATCGTCGCGATGGCGTGCCGGTATCCGGGCGACGTGGCGTCACCGGAGCAGCTGTGGCGCCTGGTCGCCGACGGGGTGGACGCGGTCAGCGAGTTCCCCACCGACCGGGGGTGGCAGCTCGAGCAGATCTACCACCCTGAGCCGGGGCAACCTGGCCGCAGCTACGTCAACCAGGGCGGATTCCTGCACGACGCGGCCATGTTCGATCCGGAGTTCTTCGGGATCAGTCCGCGGGAGGCAGCCGCGATGGATCCGCAGCAGCGCCTGCTGCTGGAGATCACCTGGGAGGCGGTCGAACGCGCCGGGATCAACCCGCACTCGTTGCGCGGATCCCGTACCGGGGTGTTCGCCGGCGTCATGTACCACGACTGGGGCACCCGGCTCGGGCAGGTCTCCGAGGAGATCGCGGGCTACCTGGGCAACGGCAGCCTGGCGAGCGTGGTGTCCGGCCGGATCGCGTACACCTTCGGCTTCGAAGGGCCCGCCGTCACCGTCGACACCGCCTGCTCCTCGTCGCTGGTCGCGCTGCACTGGGCGGCGCGGGCGCTACGGCAGGGGGAGTGTACGTTGGCCCTGGCCGGCGGGGTGACCGTCATGTCCACACCCGACACGTTCATCGACTTCAGTCGTCAGCGCGGGCTGGCCGGCGACGGCCGCTGCAAGTCGTTCGCCGCGGCGGCGGACGGCACCGGCTGGGGCGAGGGCGCCGGTGTGCTGCTGCTGGAGCGGTTGTCGGACGCCCAGCGCAACAACCATCCGGTGCTGGCGGTCATCCGAGGTTCGGCGGTCAACTCCGACGGCGCCAGCAACGGACTGACCGCGCCGAACGGCCCGTCCCAGGAACGGGTGATCCACGACGCGCTGACCAGTGCCGGGCTGAGCCTGGTGGACGTCGACGCCGTCGAGGCACACGGCACCGGCACCACCCTGGGCGACCCGATCGAGGCGCAGGCGCTGATCAACACCTATGGGCAGCACCGGCGCGACGACCGGCCGCTGTGGCTCGGCTCGATCAAGTCGAACCTCGGCCACACCCAGGCGGCCGCCGGCGTCGCCGGGGTGATCAAGATGGTCCAGGCGATGCGGCACGCCGAACTGCCGCGGACCCTGCACGTGGACCAGCCGTCGGCACAGGTCGACTGGTCGGCGGGCGAGGTGCGACTGCTGGCGCGGGCGCGCCCGTGGCCGGCACCGGACGGCCTGCGGCGGGCGGCGGTGTCGTCGTTCGGTATCAGCGGCACGAACGCCCACGTGATCCTCGAGCAGGCGCCGGCGCCGGTGCCGGCACCCGCGTCGGCCGACCCGGGACCAGCTCACGCCGGGGTGGTGCCGCTGGTGCTGTCCGCGCGTGACTCCGCCGCGCTGCGGGAGCTCGCGCGGCGGCTGGTGCCCGTGGTGGAGTCCGGTGTGCCACTGACCGACGTGGCTCGGGCGCTGGCCGGTACGCGGGCGGTGTTCCCGCACCGGGCCGTGGTACTGGCCGAGAACCCGGTGGACGCCACCGCCGGACTACGGGCGGTCGCCACCGGCGGAACCGCCGCACAGGTGGCCGTGGGTTCGGTGACCGGTGCCGGCGAGGTCGGCTTCGTGTTCCCCGGCCAGGGTTCGCAGCGGCCGCGGATGGGCCGTGGGCTGTACCACCGGTTCGATGTGTTCGCGGCGGCGTTCGACGAGGCGTGCGCGGTCTTCGACGAGCTGGGGCTGCCGTTGCGTGACGCACTGCTCGGCGAGACGGACGACTGGCTGGACCAGACCGCGTACGTACAGCCGGCGTTGTTCGCGGTGGAGGTGGCGCTGAGCCGGCTGCTGCGTTCGTGGGCGGTGAACCCGGACGTGGTGCTGGGCCACTCGGTGGGCGAACTGGCGGCGGCGGTGGTCTCCGGCGCGCTGTCGCTCACCGACGGCTGCCGGGTGGCGGCGCACCGGGGCCGGTTGATGCAGCGGCTACCCGAGGGCGGAGCGATGGCGGCGGTGGGCGCCGCCGAGGACGTGGTGCGACCGTTGCTGGGCGACGGCGTGTGGCTGGCGGCGGTCAACGGGCCGTCGGCGGTGGTGCTGTCCGGGTCGCGCCCGGCGGTGGAGTCGGCCGTGGAGCGGCTGCCGGCGGGGACCCCGGTCTCCTGGCTGCGGGTGTCCCACGCCTTCCACTCCGGGCTGATGGAACCGGTTCTGGCTGACTTCCGGCAGGTCGTGGCGCAGGTGGCGAGCCGACCGCTGACGGTGTCGGCGGTGTCGTCGGTCTCCGGCGTCGCGGTCGACGACCAGTGGGGCGAGCCGGACTACTGGGTCGACCAGATCCGGCGGCCGGTACGGTTCGGCGACGCGGTGACCAGCGCGGTCGACACCGGCGTCGCGACGTTCGTGGAGGTCGGACCCGGTGCGGCGCTGTCCGGTCTGGTCGCCACGATCGCCGCCGGCGCCGAGGTGGTGCCGGTGCTGCGTACCGGGGCCGACGAGGTGGAGTCGGTGCTGTCCGGCGTCGCCCGGCTGTGGGTACGCGGTGCCACGGTCGATTGGGACGCGGTGCTGCCGCCCGGGGCTGACACCGGCAGCGGCCGTGGACCTGTCGACCTGCCCACCTATCCGTTCCAGCGCAAGCGTTACTGGTTGACGGCCAGCACCGACCCGACCGGCGTGGGCCAGACCCCGGTGCGGCACCCGATGCTCGCGGCGGTGCTGCCGCTGGCCGGCGCGGGTGTCGTACTGACCGGGCAGCTGGACCCGGCCATGCAGCCGTGGCTCGCCGACCATCAGGTACTCGACACCGTGCTGCTGCCCGGCACGGCGTTCGTCGAACTCGCGCTGCGCGCCGGGGCGCAGGTGGACCATCCGGTCCTCGGTGAGCTGACCCTGCAGGCACCGCTGCCGCTGAACGGAGCCGACGGTGCGGTCGTCCAGATCGTCGTCGACCGCCCCGGGTCCGACGGGTGCTCGATATCCATCCACTCGCGCCCCGCCAACGCTGCCGCTGACGCCACCTGGACCCGGCACGCGACCGGGACCATGCGGCCCGCGACGACCGCAACCGGCGGCGGTGCCACCGGTGCCGCGCTGACCGAGTGGCCGCCCGCCGGGGCCACCGCGATCGACGTGACCGCGGCCTACGATCAGCTCGCCGACCGCGGCTACGACTACGGGCCGGCCTTCCAGGGACTGCAGGCCGCGTGGCGGCGCGGCGACGAGATCTTCGCCGAGGTCACCCTCCCCGCCGACACCGCCAGCACCGGTTACGGACTGCACCCGGCGCTGCTGGACGCCGCGATGCACGCCGACCTGCTCGCGGGTGGACCGACCCTGCTGCCGTTCGTCTGGAACGACGTCGTGCTGCACCGGTCCGGCGCGTCCGAACTGCGGGTACGCATCACCCGCCTGCGCGGCGACGAGCTGTCCTCGATCGACGTCGCGGACGTCACCGGCCAGCCGGTGGCGAGCATCGGCACCCTGGTTTCTCGACCCGTCGCGCCGGCCCAGCTGGCCGCACCGGCCGGTCAGCAGCTGCACACCGTCGAGTGGACAACGGTGTCCGGCGGGGATCCGGTCCCCGACGACGGATGGCACACGATCGGCGTGCCGTACGGCACCGAACCGGCCTGGCCTGATCCGGCAGCCCTGCTGGCGGCGGTCGACGACGGAACCCCGGCACCCCGGATGCTGGTGCTGCGCGTACCCGACCGGGACGGGGCGGGCCTGATGCCGCAGGCGGCCCGGGCAGCGGTCGGGACGACGCTGGCCGTCGCGCAGGCGTTCGTCGCCGACCACCGGTTCGACGCGACCCGGTTGACCGTCGTGACCGACAGGGCGGTGCGGCTGCCCACCGACGCCGACCCGGCGCTGGCCCACGCCGGGGTGTGGGGGCTGGTCCGGGCGGCGGCGCAGGAGCAGCCGGGCCGGTTCCAGCTGATCGACCTGGACAGTGGGGACGCGACGGCCGTCGCTGGACTGCGGGCGGGGCTCGCCGGCGACGAGCCGGAGCTGGCGGTACGGGACGGGCGCTGTTTCGTGCCCCGGTTGAGCCGCTACCCGGCTGGTGCCGCCGCCACGGCGACCTGGGATCCCGATGGCACGGTGCTGGTCACTGGTGGTACGGGTGGTCTGGGTGGTCTGGTGGCGCGGCATCTGGTGCGGGTGCACGGGGTGCGGCATCTGGTGCTGGTGGGTCGGCGTGGGTCGGGTGCGCCGGGTGTGGGGGAGTTGTGTGCTGAGTTGTCGGGGTTGGGGGCGCGGGTCAGGGTTGTCGGGTGTGATGTGGCGGACCGGGGTGCGGTGGCGGGTGTGTTGGCGGGGATCGATGTTGATCATCCGTTGACGGCGGTGGTGCACGCCGCCGGTGTCGCTGACGCCGGCACGCTGACCACCTTGACCCCGGACGCGGTGTCCGCCGTGTTCGGCCCCAAGGTGGACGCCGCCTGGCACCTGCACGAGCTGACCCGGGAGCTGCCGCTGGCCGCGTTCGTGCTGTTCTCTTCCGCTGGCGGGCTGGTGCTGGCCGCCGGTCAGGGCACCTACGCGGCGGCCAACACGGTCCTCGACCAGCTGGCGGAGTACCGGGCGGCGCACGGGCTGCCGGCGACGGCGATGGCCTGGGGGATGTGGAACGAAGCCACCGGGATGGGCGCGCCGGACCAAGCCGCCCTGCACCGGATGTCCCGGCTCGGGATGCCCGCGCTGGACCGCGGTGACGCGCTGGCGCTGTTCGACGCCGCGCTGGCCGCCGGCGTGCCGGCGATCGTTCCGCTCCAGGTGGACCGGGCGGCGCTGCGCGCCAGGTCCGAGGTGCCGGCGCTGCTGCGTAACCTGGCCGGGCGATCCGTTCACGACGGTGACCGACCGTCGGCCCGCCGTGGCGTTTCCCGACTCGCCGAGCTACCCGCCGAGCAACGCGAGCAGGCGTTGCTCGACCGGGTCCGGGTGGAGGTCGCCGGAGTGCTCGGGTACGACGGCCCGGACGCCGTCGCGCCCGGCCGGGCGTTCCGCGATCTGGGGTTCGACTCGCTCGCCGCGGTCGAGCTGCGTAACCAGCTCGCCACGGCGACCGGGCTGACCCTGCCGGCCACCCTGGTGTTCGACCACCCCACTCCCGCCGCCGTGGCGCGGTTGCTGGCGGACAGGCTCACACCCGTCGACCAGCCGCCGACGGACCCGTCGACCGCCGACGGCGCACCGGCCGACACGACCACGGCGTCGCCGGTCGCCGGCGCCCCGACCACCGTCGAGGATCCGATCGTGATCGTGGGGATGGCCTGCCGCTACCCCGGCGGGGTGAACTCGCCGGCCGACCTGTGGCGGCTGGTCGTCGACGAGGTCGACGCGATCGCGCCGCTGCCCACCGACCGGGGCTGGGACGTCGACGGCGTCTACCACCCGGAACCGGGCACACCGGGCCGCAGCTACGTGCGGGAAGGTGGCTTCCTGGACGACGCGGCCGGCTTCGATCCGGACTTCTTCGGCATCGGCCGTCGTGAGGCGATCGCCATGGATCCGCAGCAGCGCCTGCTGCTGGAGACCGCCTGGGAGGCCGTCGAACGCGCCGGGATCGACCCCCGTGCCCTACGCGGCAGCGCGACCGGCGTCTTCGCCGGCGTGATGTACGACGACTACGGCACCCGGTTGCACAACCCACCCGAGGACGTCGTGCCGTACCTGACCAACGGCAGCTCCGCCAGTGTGCTGTCCGGTCGGGTGGCGTACCACCTGGGTCTGGAGGGGCCGGCGGTGTCGGTGGACACGGCGTGTTCGTCGTCGTTGGTGGCGTTGCATCTGGCGGTCAACGCGTTGCGGTCGGGTGAGTGTGAGCTGGCCCTGGCCGGCGGGGTGACGGTGATGTCCACCCCGGAGGTCTTCGTCGACTTCAGCCAGCAGCGTGGTCTTGCGCCGGACGGGCGGTGCAAGTCGTTCTCGGATGACGCGGACGGGACGGCGTGGTCGGAGGGGGTTGGTGTGTTGGTGGTGGAGCGGTTGTCGGATGCGCGGCGTCGTGGTCATGGGGTGTTGGCGGTGGTGCGGGGTAGTGCGGTGGGTTCGGATGGTGCGTCGAACGGGTTGACGGCGCCGTCGGGTCCGGCGCAGGAGCGGGTGATTCGGCGGGCGTTGGCGGTGGCGGGTGTGTCGGCGGGGGGTGTGGATGTGGTGGAGGCGCATGGTACGGGGACGCGGTTGGGGGATCCGATCGAGGCGCAGGCGTTGTTGGCGACGTATGGGCGGGGTCGGGACGCGGATCGTCCGTTGTGGTTGGGGTCGTTGAAGTCGAACATCGGTCATGCGCAGGCGGCGGCGGGTGTGGGTGGTGTGATCAAGATGGTGATGGCGTTGCGGGCGGGGGTGTTGCCGCGGTCGTTGCACGTGTCGGAGCCGTCGTCGCATGTGGACTGGTCGGCGGGTGGGGTGCGGCTGTTGACCATGGCGCGGCCGTGGCCGGGTACCGACGGACCGCGTCGGGCGGGGGTGTCGTCGTTCGGGTTGAGTGGGACGAACGCGCATGTGATCGTGGAGGAGGCGCCGGGGGATGTGGCTGTGGGTTGGGGGGTGGAGCCGCCGACGCACCACTTCGACCACCAGCGGCTGTGGCTGGAGGACGGCCCCGGCAAGAGCGACTTCGGTGCGGCCGGACTGGAACCGCTGAACCATCCGCTGCTGTCGGCCGTGGTGGCGATGCCGGACACCGGCGGGCTGACGCTGACCGGACGGATCTCCGTTGCCGGCCAGCCCTGGCTGGCCGACCATCGGGTGCTCGGCAGGGTACTGCTGCCCGGCACCGCCTTCGTCGAACTCGCCACCCGGGCCGGCGACCAGGTCGGCTGCGCGTACCTGGAGGAACTGACCCAACTGGCGCCGCTGGTGGTGCCCGACGGCGCGGCCCTGGCCCTGCGGGTCGTGCTCGGCGCGGCCGACGACACCGGTCGCCGGCCGGTGTCGGTGTACTCCCGGCCGCAGCGGCCCGACGCGTCCGACGGGTGGACCAGGCACGCCACCGGGACCCTCGCCCCGGACGCCCCGCCCACCGTGACCGCACCCGACCAGTGGCCGCCGACCGGTGCCCGGCCGGTCGATCTGGACACCGTGTACGACGACTTCGCTTCCCTGGGGTACGGGTTCGGGCCCACGTTCCGGGGACTGCGCGCACTGTGGCGGCGCGACGCCGAGGTCTTCGCCGAGGTCGTGCTGCCCGACAGCGCGGACGCCGGGGCGTTCGGGCTGCATCCGGCGCTGCTGGACGCCGCCGTGCAGGCCGCGGACTTCCTGGTCGAGGGCGGACCCCGGGCGATCACCCAGACCCGGGTGCCGTTCGCCTGGACCGGCGTCGCGGTGCACGCCGCCGGAGCGGGCGCGGTGCGGGTGCACGCCCGCGCCCTGCAGCCGGACGGCGTTGTGGCGCTGGACGTCACCGACCTCGCCGGCCAGCCGGTGGCGGCGGTGGGGGCGCTGACCCCCCGGCCATTGACGCCGGAGCAACTCACCGACGGCGACGAGCCACTGTACGACCTGGTGTGGCGGGGTTGTGAGCCGCCGGCAACCGGTGGTGGTCGGCGGGTGGTGCTCGGTGCCGACCAGCCTGACCTGGATGCCCTCGCTGCGGTGATCGACGCCGGTGAGCCGGCACCGGATCTTGTCGTGCTGACCTGCCGGGCGGGCGACGACGGCGCCGTACCGCAGCGGGTCCGTGAGGTGACCCACCGGACACTCGCCACGGTCCAGCGGTGGCTGGCCGACGAGCGTTTCGCCGGGGCCAGGCTGGTGGTACTCACCCAGGGCGCCGTCGAACCGGTCACCGACCTGGCCCAGGCGCCGGTGTGGGGCCTGGTCCGGGCCGCACAGGCGGAGAATCCGGACCGGTTCGTCCTGGTCGACAGTGACTCCGGCGAGCTGCCGGCCCTGCCGTCCGACGAACCCGAGTTGCTGGTACGCAACGGCGAACTGCGGGTACCGAGGCTGGCACGGGCCGAGGTGGGTGACGCGACCGCGGCCTGGCCGAGGCACGGCACGGTCCTGGTCACCGGTGGCACCGGAGCCCTGGGAGCGCTGGTCGCACGTCACCTGGTCACCCGGCACGGCGTGCGCCGCCTGCTGCTGACCAGCCGCCGTGGCCGGCAGGCGCCCGCGGCGAACCGCCTTGTCACGACCCTCACCGAGCTCGGCGCAGAGGTGTCGGTGGTGGCCTGCGACGTCGCCGACCGCGATGCGCTGGCCGACCTGCTCGCCCAGATCCCGGCCGCGCACCCGTTGACGGCCGTGGTGCACACCGCCGGTGTGCTCGACGACGGGGTCGTCACCGGCCTCACCCCGCAGCGGATCGACGCTGTTCTCCGTCCCAAGGTCGATGCCGCGTGGCACCTGCACGAGCTCACCGCCGACCGGGACCTGTCGGCGTTCGTGTTGTTCTCCTCGGCCTCGGGCGTGCTGGACGGCGGCGGCCAGGGCAGCTACGCGGCAGCCAACGTGTTCCTCGACGCGCTCGCCCGGCTGCGTCGGTCCCATGCACTGCCCGCAGTTTCGGTCGCCTGGGGACTGTGGGCGGACGATTCCGAACTGGCCTCCAGCGCGATGACCAGCCAGCTGGCCGCCGGCGACATCGAGCGGCTGCGTCGACTCGGCGTCACCGCGATCGCCCCGGCCGACGGGCTCGCGCTGCTGGACCGCGCGGTCGCCGCTGCCCGGCCGGTGGCGGTCGCCGTGCAGTTGGACACCGCCGCCGTACGGGCCCGTGCCGCTGACGTACCGGCGGTGCTGCGTGATCTGGCCGGCCCGGCCGCCCGCCCGGTCCCGGTCGCCGCAGCCGACGTACCTCTGCGGCAGCGGCTGGCGGCGATGGGCGCCGCCGACCGGGAGCGGACCATGCTCGACCTGGTCCGGTCCCACGTCGTCGCCGTTCTCGGCCGTTCCGACCCGCGCACCGTCGACCCGGACAAGGGGTTCCTCGACCTGGGACTGGACTCGTTGGCCGCGCTCGAACTACGTAACCGGCTCGCGACGGCCACCGGCCAGCGGCTGCCGGCGACGTTGGTGTTCGACCAGCCGACCGCCAACCTGCTCGCGGCGTACCTGCGCACCGAACTGCTCGGTGCCGAGCCCGAGCCCGCCGACGGTCCGGACCCGGACGAGGAACGGTTGCGGGCGGCCCTGGCGGCGGTCCCGCTGGCCGCGATCCGTCAGGCGGGGATCCTCGACACCCTGCTCGCGCTCGCCGGCACCGCGGCCGCGCCGGGCACCGCCGGTCCGGCCGGCGACGGCGACGGTTCGCTCCGCGACGGCGGCGTACCGCACGACACCGGCCGCGACGCGGCCGAGCGGTCCGCGATCGACGCCGAATCGATCCGGGCCATGAACGTGGACGACCTGGTACGCGCCGCGCTCGGTCGGGGCGATGCCGGCAACTCGGAGGGCTGAGGCACCGTGGAAGCATCTGTCGCAGAAATCGTCGAGGCCCTCCGGAAGTCCATGCTGGACAATGACCGGTTGCGTCGGGAGAACGAGGCGATCACGGCCGCCGCCGCCGAGCCGGTGGCCATCGTCGGTATGGGCTGCCGCTACCCGGGTGGCGTCGGCTCGCCCGCACAGCTGTGGGATCTGGTCGCCGCCGGGCGGGACGCGATCGGCCCGTTCCCCACCGACCGGGGCTGGGACGTCGAATCGCTCTACCACCCCGAACCCGGCAAGCCGGGGCGTAGCTACACCCGCTCGGGTGGCTTCCTGTACGACGCCGCCGGCTTCGACGCCGACTTCTTCGGCATCAGCCCCCGCGAGGCCACCGCCATGGACCCCCAGCAGCGACAGTTGCTCGAAGTGTCCTGGGAAGCCCTGGAGAACGCCGGCATCGACCCCCGCTCGCTGCGGGGCGGCCGCACCGGTGTCTTCGCCGGCGTGATGTACCACGACTACGGCGCCGGTGGCAGCGACGGGAGCCTCATCAGCGGCCGGATCGCGTACACGCTGGGGTTGGAAGGGCCGGCCGTCACCGTCGACACGGCCTGCTCGTCCTCGCTGGTCGCGCTGCACTGGGCGATCCAGTCGGTACGCCGGGGCGAGTGCCCGCTCGCCCTGGTGGGCGGGGTCACGGTGATGGCGACGCCGGAGACGTTCATCGAGTTCAGCCGGCAGCGCGGACTGGCGGCCGACGGCCGGTGCAAGTCGTTCTCCGACGACGCCGACGGCACCGGATGGGCCGAAGGTGCCGGGGTGCTGGTCGTCGAGCGGCTCTCTGCGGCCCGCCGCAACGGCCACCGGATCCTCGCGGTGGTGCGGGGCAGTGCGGTCAACTCGGACGGGGCCAGCAGCGCGTTGACCGCGCCGAACGGGAGCGCCCAGCAACGCGTCATCCACCAGGCCCTGGACAGCGCCGGTCTGCGCCCCGACGACGTCGACGTGGTCGAGGCGCACGGCACCGGCACCACCCTCGGCGACCCGATCGAAGCCCACGCGCTGCTCAGCACGTACGGCCGCGGCCGACGACGGCCGCTGTGGCTCGGCTCGTTGAAGTCGAACATCGGCCACACGCAGGCCGCCGCCGGGGTCGGCGGCGTCATCAAGATGGTCGAGTCGATGCGCCACCGGACGCTTCCCCGTACCCTGCACGCCGACCGCCCCAGCCGGCAGGTGGACTGGTCGGCCGGGCCCGTCCAACTGCTCACCGAGGCGCAGGACTGGCCTGCCGGCGAACGGCCGCGCCGCGCTGCGGTCTCCTCCTTCGGTATCGGCGGCACCAACGCCCACGTGGTGATCGAGGAAGGCGACCCGGATCCGGCGCCGGCCGCGGACCGCCCGGCCGAAGGACCGGTCGCGGTGCCGCTGTCGGCCCGGTCGGCGCAGGCGGTACGGGAACAGGCGGCACGGCTGCTCGACCGGCTCGACGCCGTGCCGCAGGAGTCACCGGCCGCTGTCGCCACCACCCTGGCCGCCGCGCGTACCGTGATGGATTACCGGGCGGCGCTCGTCGTCACCAGCCGTGCCGACCTCGTCGACGGCCTGCGCCAGCTGGCCGACGGCCGCGGCGGCCCCGGTGTCTGGCAGGGCGAGAACACCGCGGGCGGCACCGCGTTGCTGTTCACCGGACAGGGCTCGCAGCGCCTCGGCGCCGGCCGCGAGCTGTACCAGCGGTACGCGCCGTTCGCCGTCGCCCTGGACGAGATCTGCCAACTGCTCGACCCCCAACTCGACCGGCCGTTGCGCTCCGTCATGTGGGCCGAGCCGGGCAGCGCCGAGGCGGCCCTGCTCGACCAGACGGCGTACACCCAGGCCGCGGTCTTCGCCATCGAGGTGAGCCTCTACCGGCTGCTCGCCGCCTGGGGCGTACGGGCGGACTTCGTCTGCGGACACTCCATCGGTGAGATCGCCGCCGCGCAGGTGGCCGGCGTACTGACGCTGCCGGACGCGTGCCGCCTGGTGGCGGCCCGGGGGCGGCTGATGCAGGCGCTGCCCCCTGGCGGGGCGATGGTCGCCGTGTCCGCCGCCGCCGGGCAGGTGGAGCCGCTGCTGGTCGACGGCGCGTCGCTGGCCGCCGTCAACGGGCCGGCGTCGGTGGTGGTCTCCGGGCAGGAGTCCGCCGTCCTGGCGACGGTGGCCCAATGCGAGAAGCTCGGACACCGGACGATCCGGCTGTCGGTGTCGCATGCGTTCCACTCGCCGTTGATGGAGCCGATGCTGCCCGCGTTCGCGCGCACCGCCGCCGCACTCGACTACGCCGAGCCGGACATCGCCCTGGTCTCCACAGCGACCGGCGCGTTGGCCGACGGCTCGGTGTTGGGCAACGCCGAGTACTGGGTACGCCAGGTGCGCGGCACGGTGCGTTTCCGTGACGCCGTCGGGGCACTGGTCGAGGCCGGTGCCACCACTTTCGTCGAGGTCGGGCCCGACGCGGTGCTGGCGCCGCTGGCGATGCGCTGTGTCGAGCCGACCGGGCGGACGTTCGCCGCCACGATGCGCCGCGCCCGGCCGGAGCCCGAGGAACTGCTCGGCGCGCTCGCCCGGTCCTACGTCAACGGATGCCCGGTGGACTGGTCGGCGGTGCTCGGCGCGGACCGGCGCCCTGGGGTGCCGCTGCCCACCTACCCGTTCCAGCATCAGCGTTTCTGGCTGCCACCCCGCGACACCACGCCGACCGACGTCGAGTCAATCGGGATGACCCCGCTGGCGCACCCGCTGCTGTCGGTCGTGGTACCCGCGCCGGACGCCGACAGTGTCGTCCTGTCCGGACGGCTCTCGCCGACGCGGCAACCCTGGCTGGCCGACCACGAGGTGCTCGGCACCGTCCTGGTGCCCGGCAGCGCGTACGTCGAACTCGCCCGACGGGCCGGCGAGCACGTGGGTTGCGATCTGTTGCGGGAGCTCGCGCTGCAGACACCGCTGGTGTTGCCGGCCGGCAGCGGCGCGGCGCTGCAGGTGCTGGTGGGGGCGGCGGACCACGCCGGGATCCGGTCGGTGCAGATCTTCTCCCGGCTCGACGACACCGGTGCCTGGACCCGCCATGCCGTCGGCTCGCTCGCCCCGGCGGCCGCCGGGATCCCGAACGGCGTCGAAACGTCCGCATCGGATTCGTCTGCATCGGATCTGACTACGACGGATCGGTCCACGTCGGACCTAGTCACGTCGAACCCGTCCAGGTCGGACCTGGCCGGCGTGACCCGGGCCACCGAGCACGGCCAGCCGGAGTGGCCGCCGCCGGGTGCGACCGCGCTGCCGGCGGCCGAGGCGTACGACCGGCTCGCCCGCCGGGGCTACCGGTACGGCCCGGCGTTCCGCGGTCTCACCGCCGCCTGGAGACGCGGCGACGAGCTCTTCGCCGAGGTGTCCCTGCCGGAACCGGCCGCCGGATACGGCCTGCATCCCGCGCTGCTGGACGCCGCGTTGCACGTCGGGCTGCTCGTCGACGACGACCAGGACGTGGCGCTGCTGCCGTTCACCTGGTCGGACTTCAAGCTCGCCGCGGTCGGCGTCCGGGCGGTCCGGGTCCGGCTGACCAGGGTTCGCGGTGACGTCGAGACGAGACTCGTCGTCACTGACACCGACGACCGCCCGGTCGCGTCGGTGCGGTCCATCATCGCCCGGCCGGTGTCCCGTGACCAGTTGGCGGCGACACACCCGGCAGTGGGGGACGCGCTGTTCACGATCGGCTGGCGGCCGGCCGCGGCCGGTCACCGTGACGAGCCGCTGCCCGGGCGGGTGGACGCGATCGGCGACGATCTCGACCTGGGCGGCCACGTGCACCCCGACCTGGACGGTCTGCTGGCGGCCGTCGCCGCTGACGACGTCGACATCGCCGGCGCAGACGCTGCCGACGGCTTCCCGGGTGCGGCGGCACCGATGATCGTGTGCGTGCGCGTCGAGACGCTCACCGCGACGTCGGGCGGCACGCTGCTGCCACGGCTCCGGTCCAACGTCACCGGGTTGCTCACCGTACTGCGTCGGTGGTTGACCGAACCCCGGCTGGCCGCGACCCGCCTGGTGGTGCTGACCACCGCGGCGGTGCCCACCACCGCCGGAGACGGGGTCGGTGATCTGGCTGTCGCCCCGCTGTACGGGCTGTTGCGCGCCGCACAGGCCGAGCACCCCGGCGCGATTCAACTGATTGACGTGGACGGACATGTCGACGGCGCGACGCTGCGTCGGGCCATCGCCACCGATGAGCCGGAGCTGGCCGTACGCGGCAACCGGATTCTGTCCCCCCGACTGGTTCCCACGCCCCCGGCCGCGCCACCGGGCTTCGCCAGCGACGGCACGGTGCTGGTCACTGGTGGTACGGGTGGTCTGGGTGGTCTGGTGGCGCGGCATCTGGTGCGGGTGCACGGGGTGCGGCATCTGGTGCTGGTGGGTCGGCGTGGGTCGGGTGCGCCGGGTGTGGGGGAGTTGTGTGCTGAGTTGTCGGGGTTGGGGGCGCGGGTCAGGGTTGTCGGGTGTGATGTGGCGGACCGGGGTGCGGTGGCGGGTGTGTTGGCGGGGATCGATGTTGACCATCCGTTGACGGCGGTGGTGCACGCCGCCGGTGTCGCCGACGCCGGCACGCTGGAGACCCTCACCGGTCGACAGATGGAGTCCACGCTCGCGGCGAAGGTCGACGGGGCCTGGCACCTGCACGAGCTGACCCGGGAGCTGCCGCTGGCCGCGTTCGTGCTGTTCTCGTCGGCGGCCGGTACGCTGCTCGCCGCCGGCCAGGGCGGCTACGCCACGGCGAACGTCTTCCTGGACGCGCTCGCCGCGCACCGCCGGGCCGAGAACCTACCGGCGGTCAGCCTCGCCTGGGGGCTGTGGGACACCGCCACCGGCATGGGCGCCGCGCTCACCGAGGCCGACCGCCGCCGGATGACCCGGCTCGGGCTGCCGGCGCTGCCGGTCGACGACGGGCTGGCGTTGGCCGACGCATCCTTCGCCGCCGACGCCGCGCTGGTGCTGCCGGTGCGGATCGACCAGCGCGCGCTGGCCGCCCGTACCGATCAGGTGCCGGCGCTGCTGCGGGATCTGGCCGCCACCGGTACCGGCGCGGGCCTCGAGCAGCGCTCATCGGCAGGGCCGTTCACCGACGTCAGCGGTGCCGACCGCGACCGGCGGCTGCTCGACCTGGTACGCCGCCACGTCGCCACGGTGTTGGGACACGCCGGACCGGAGCAGGTCGCCCCCCGGCGGGCGTTCGCCGAACTCGGCTTCGACTCGCTGAGCGCGCTGGAACTGCGTAACCAGCTCGAAGGCGCCACCGGGGTCAGGTTGCCGGCGACCCTGGTGTTCGACCATCCGAACAGCCAGTCGGTGGCCGACTTCCTCGGCACCGAACTCGACCGCCACGCCGGCGTCAGCCCGGCCGCCCTGACCGGACCCGCCGGTACGGCCACCGCGGCCCCGGCCGACGCACCGGAGGACGACCCGATCGCGATCGTGGGGATGGCGTGCCGGTTCCCCGGTGGGGTGGTCTCGCCGGAGGGGTTGTGGGATCTGGTGGTGGGTGAGGGGGATGCGACTGGTGAGTTTCCGGTGGACCGGGGGTGGGACACGGAGGCGTTGTTCGATCCTCGGCCGGGTCGGGTGGGGCGGTCGTATGTGCGTCGTGGTGGGTTCCTGTATGACGCGGCGGGGTTCGATGCGGGGTTCTTCGGGGTGGGTCCGCGTGAGGCGCGGGAGATGGATCCGCAGCAGCGGTTGTTTCTTGAGGTGTCGTGGGAGGCGTTGCGGCGGGCGGGGGTGGAGCCGGCGTCGTTGGCGGGTAGTCGTACCGGTGTCTACGCCGGGGTGATGTACCACGACTACGGCCCGACCGGCAGCGCCGGCAGCGTGGTCTCCGGTCGGGTGGCGTACCACCTGGGTCTGGAGGGGCCGGCGGTGTCGGTGGACACGGCGTGTTCGTCGTCGTTGGTGGCGTTGCATCTGGCGGTCGACGCGTTGCGTTCGGGTGAGTGCGAGCTGGCCCTGGCCGGTGGGGTCGCTGTCATGGGGACGCCCAGCATGTTCGTCGAGTTCAGCGAGCAGCGTGGGTTGGCGCCGGATGGGCGGTGCAAGTCGTTCTCGGATGACGCGGACGGGACGGCGTGGTCGGAGGGGGTGGGTGTGTTGGTGGTGGAGCGGTTGTCGGATGCGCGGCGTCGTGGTCATGGGGTGTTGGCGGTGGTGCGGGGTAGTGCGGTGGGTTCGGATGGTGCGTCGAACGGGTTGACGGCGCCGTCGGGTCCGGCGCAGGAGCGGGTGATTCGGCGGGCGTTGGCGGTGGCGGGTGTGTCGGCGGGGGGTGTGGATGTGGTGGAGGCGCATGGTACGGGGACGCGGTTGGGGGATCCGATCGAGGCGCAGGCGTTGTTGGCGACGTATGGGCGGGGTCGGGACGCGGATCGTCCGTTGTGGTTGGGGTCGTTGAAGTCGAACATCGGTCATGCGCAGGCGGCGGCGGGTGTGGGTGGTGTGATCAAGATGGTGATGGCGTTGCGGGCGGGGGTGTTGCCGCGGTCGTTGCATGTGTCGGAGCCGTCGTCGCATGTGGACTGGTCGGCGGGTGGGGTGCGGCTGTTGACCATGGCGCGGCCGTGGCCGGGTACCGACGGACCGCGTCGGGCGGGGGTGTCGTCGTTCGGGTTGAGTGGGACGAACGCGCATGTGATCGTGGAGGAGGCGCCGGGGGATGTGGCTGTGGGTTGGGGGGTGGAGCCGCCGACGCACCACTTCGACCACCAGCGCTACTGGATCAGCAGCCGGAGCTGGGCGAGCGACCCCGCCGCGATCGGCCTCGACGCGATCGGCCACCCGGTGCTCGGCGCCGGACTGAGCACCCCGGAGCCGGGCGTGAAGCACTTTACCGGCAGGCTGGCCCTGGCCAGCCAGCCCTGGCTGGCCGACCACCGGGTGGACGGGCAGGTGCTCTTTCCCGGCGCGGGCTTCATCGATCTGGCCCTGTCCGCCGCGGCCGAGATCGGCTGCGCGCGGATCGACGAGCTCACCGTGCACGCGCCACTGACCCTCGGCGAGGGCGGCGTGGACGTCCAGGTAGTCGTCACCGCAGCCGACCCGGCCGGGGTACGGCAACTGAGCATCCACTCCCGGGACCGCAACGAAGCGCGCGACGCCGTCTGGCGCCAGCACGCGTCGGGCAGTATCCGGCCCACCGGTCCGTCGGACAGCCCGCCGCCGGGGCCACGGCTGGACGAATGGCCGCCACCCGACGCCGTACCGCTGCCGATCGACGCCCTGTACGGGCGGCTCGCCGAGCGCGGCCTCGGATACGGCCCGTCGTTCCAGGCGGTACGGGCGGCATGGCGCCGGGGCACCGAGGTCTTCGTCGAGGTGTCCGTGGCCGACGCGGCCATGGACCGGTTCACCCTGAACCCGGCCGTGCTCGACGCGACCACCCACGTCCTGCTCGACGGTGACGGGCCGGTGGAGGTGCCGTTCAGCTGGCGGGGGGTCACCCTGCGGCACGCCGGTGTCGAGACGGTACGGGCGCGCATCGCCCCCGTCGGTGAACGCGATCTGTCGCTGACGCTCGCCGACGTGGCGGGAGAGCCCGTCGCCCAGATCGAGACGATCGTGGCCCGGGCGCTGCCGTCGACCAGCGAGCCGGCCGGGGCCGTCCACGAACTGCGGTGGCAGGCCGGGCCCCGGTCGGCGCCGGACGCCGCACCGTACCTCGAATGGGACGCCCGCCCACCCGGACAGCTCGATCCGGTGCCGGTCGTGCTGCGGTGCGCGTCCGCCGACGAACTGCCGGCGGATGATCCGGTCGCCGCGACCCACCAGAGCGTGACACGGATCCACGACGCGTTGTGTGACTGGCTAGCCGACGAACGGTACGCGGCAGCCAAGTTGGCCATCGTCACGCGCGGCGCGGTGAGCGTACGGGCAGGTGGTGGGGCTGTCGCGGGTGGGCCGGACGATCCTGACGTCGACCTCGCCGCCGCTGCGGTGTGGGGTCTGGTCCGCGCGGCGCAGGCGGAGAACCCCGACCGGTTTCTCCTGGTCGACCAGGACGGGCGGGCCGAGTCCGCACAGGTGCTCCCCGCCGCCCTGGCCAGCGGGGAGACCGAGCTGGCGATCCGGGGCGGGGAGCTGCTGGTGCCCCGGCTGACGGTGGCACCGGTGCCACCGTCGCCCGCGCGGCGCGCCCTGCCGCCGGACGGGACGGTGCTGATCACCGGCGGCACCGGTGGTCTCGGCGCGGTCGTGGCCCGCCACCTCGTCGCCACGTACGGCGCACGGCGTCTGCTGCTGGTCAGCCGTCGGGGAGGTCAGGCGCCGGGCGCCGCCGAGCTGGTGGCCGAACTGACCGGCATGGGGGCCGAGGTCGCGGTCGTGGCCTGCGACGTCGCCAATCGCGACGCGGTCGGCGAGCTGCTGGCCGGTGTGCCGGCCGCGTACCCGCTGACCGCGGTCGTGCACGCGGCCGGCCTGCTCGACGACGGGGTGCTGACGGCGCTGACCCCGCAGCGGATCTCCGCCGTCCTGCGGGCCAAGGTGGACGCCGCCTGGCATCTGCACGAGCTCACCGCCGACTCCGAACTGTCCGCGTTCGTGCTCTTCTCGTCGGTCGCCAGTGTCGGCGGCGCGGCCGGGCAGGCCAACTACGCGGCGGCCAACGCGTTTCTCGACGGGCTCGCCCAGCATCGGCACGCACGCGGGCTGACGGCACAGTCGCTGCTGTGGGGTCGGTGGGCGACCGGAGACGACATGGCAGCTCGACTGTCCACGGTCGATGGCGGTCGGCTCTCCCGGTCCGGACTGCTGCCGCTGTCGGCCGAGGAAGGGCTCGCGCTGCTGGACACCGCGCTCGCCAGTGACGCCGACGTGCTCGTGCCGGCCAAGTTCGACGTCGCGGCGCTGCGTGCCGAAGGCTGGGCGACGGCACCGGTGTTCCTCGGCCTGACCGGCCCGGTCACGCCGGTGCCGGCCGGACCGCTCGCCGCCTCGACGACGTCACCTGCGGGTGCCTCGCCCACGGGCGCGGGTGTCCCGGCCGGTGCGGGTACCGCACCGGTGGCTACCGACGGTGCCGATCGGCTCGCGGACCTGCCGGCGACAGAGCGCCGCGCCGTGCTGCTCGAGCTGGTGCGGGCACATGCGTCGGCGGTGCTCGGCCATGATCGAGCCGACGCGGTCTCCGCCGAGCAGGGGTTCCTCGACATCGGATTCGATTCGTTGACCGCGCTGGAGCTGCGCAACCGACTGACCGGTGCAACCGGGCGGAAGCTGCCGGCCACGCTGATCTTCGACTATCCGAGTGTCGCCGCCGTCGCGGACCATCTGACCGCCGAGTTCGGCGCCGACGAGTCCCGCCGGATCGGCGAGCACTTGGCGACCCTCGAAGCGACCCTGGAAGCGGCGCTCGCCGGGGTCGGTCCCGGCGACGAGCAGCGCCTGGCGTTGGCGGCACGCCTGCAGGCGTTGGCGGGACGGCTGGCTCCACCTCCAGACAGGACGGGGTCGACCGCCGACGAGTTGGGTTCGTCGAGCGCCGAGGAGTTGTTCGAGCTGTTGGACGGGGAACTCGGCCGGTCCCGCTGAGGTCTTCGTCGGTGGGTCGCTGGCCGGTGACGCGCCCTACGAGTGAGATCCTTGGCTGGTTCGACCGGCCGCAGGTGGTGCCCCGTCGCGGTGGGTCGCGGGTTCCACCGGGACCGGGTCGAGCCGGCGGCCCCCTTCGCCGGCGAGGGAGTGCGACACTGTCAAAGTCGGTGAGTGTGACGGGCCCGGCTCCGGCGGCAGCGGTTGGTCCGGACGAGTTCGGTGGTCGACGGCCGGTGGTGGCCGAGGTGGTTCGGTAGGAGGAGTTGGCATGGGTGTCGGTCGGGTGGTGCGGTTCGACGAGGGCCGTGGGTACGGTTTCATCGCACCGGACGACGGTGGCGACGACGTCTTCGTCCACGCCGGGGAGTTGACCCAACGGGGAATCCGGGTGGCTACCGGCACCCGCGTGTCGTTCAAGGTGATCGACGGCGGCCGGGGGCCGAAAGCGTACGACGTCGAGATCATCGATGATGCCACCGCTCCCACCGGGGGCCCGGGCGGTCGTACGGCGGGCGCTTCCGGCGAGGGCGGCGACGACGAGCTCTGCGAGATCTTCTCCGAGCCGGAGTACCTGCAGCGGATCACCGAGCTGTTGCTGTCCGACGCGTCGTACCTCACCGGTGCGCAGATCGTCGAGTTGCGTGGGCACCTGCTGCGGTTCTCCCGCAAGTGCGGCTGGGTCGACTGACTTCCCGACCACCCGCTACCGCCGAGCACGGCCGACAAGGAGCAGGGGCGGAAAGCAGGTTTGCCCCGCGCAGGTCGGGTAGACAGCCCGGATGACCGGGTCCGAGCCTCCGGCGTACAGCCCCGCGGCAAGCCCGAGCGCCGCGCGACCGGCGCTGCCCGTGCTGATGTACCACTCGATCACTTCGGCGGCCCGGGGGCCGCTGCGGTCACTCGCCGTCGGGCCGGCCCGGTTCGCCGAGCAACTCGCCGCGCTCGCCGACGCCGGATATCGGATGGTAGGCCTCAGCGAGGCGCTCGACCTGCTCGACGACGCGGCGATCGACCGCAACCGGCCGGCTCCGTCGATGGTCGCGCTCACCTTCGACGACGGGTACGCCGATTTCCTCACCCGCGCGCTGCCGCTGCTGGACGCCGCGAACGCCCGGGCCACCCTCTACCCGTCGGTCGGGCACCTCGGGCAGTACGCCGACTGGCTGGGCCAGTGGGCCGACGAGTTCGGCCCGCTGCTGGACTGGACCCAGTTGGACGAGGTGGCCGGGTCGGGCCGGGTCGAGATCGGCTCGCACGGTCTGCTGCACCATCCGCTCGACGTCCTGCCGCCGCAGCGGGCGGCGGACGAGATCGTCGTCGCCCGGGACCGTCTCGAACAGCGGTTCGGCATCCCGGTCCGGTCGTTCTGCTACCCGCACGGCTACCACGACTGGCGGGTCCGGGCGGCGGTCCGCCGGGCCGGGCACGACAACGCGTGCGAGGTGGGCCGACGGCGGTACCGGCCGGGCGACCGGCGGCTCGCCGTACCCCGGCTGCTGCCGACCGGTGACCACGACGGCACCGCGCTGCTCGACCTGGTCCGCACCGGCGGACCTCGGATGGTGCCGCAGGCGAAACGACTGGCCCAGCCCGCCTGGCGGTTGACCCGGCGGGTGGCCCGGCGGGCCGGCCGGCAGTTGACGTGACGGCCCGCCGTTGGTGGCGGCGCGGCGGCCTGCTGGCGGTCGCGGCCGGCCTTGCCACGCTGGTCCTGACCCTCGGTGTGCTGGTTCCGCTACTGCAGCACCGTGCCAACCAACCCGACCAGCCCGACCAGACCAGCCAGCCTGGTCAGCCCGACGGGACCGGCCAGCCGGACTCCGGCGGCGGACCGCCGCCGGCCGGGCAGCCACCCACCACGGCCGGCGGCGACCGGACGACGAACCCGTCCGGGATCGCCCTGCCCACCGGCGATCTGCCCGGCTGGCGGCAGATCTTCGTCGACGACTTCGACGGCACCGAGCTGAGCGACGACTGGTTCGCCTACTCCGGGCAGCCGGACGGTGATCCGGGCGGCTGGTTCGACCCGGGCCACGTGTCGGTCGGCGCCGGCATGCTCACCATCGGCGGCTGGCGGGAAGCCAGCCGGGACAACATCTACGTCACCGGCGGGGTGTCCAATCGGCGGGCGGTGACCCGCAGCTACGGCCGGTACGACATCCGGTTCCGGATGGACCAGGGCACCGGGATCGCGTACGCGCTGCTGCTCTGGCCGGGCGACAACGTCTATCCGCCGGAGATCGACATCGCCGAGGACAACGGCAAGGGCCGGGACCGGATGTACGGGGTGCTGCATCCGGTGACCGGCGACCGGATCGGGCATGACGTCGGCGGCGACTTCACCCGCTGGCACACCGCCGGTCTGGAGTGGACGCCGGACCGGCTGGTCTACACCCTGGACGGCGAGCCCTGGGCGACGGTCACCGGCGCACAGGTGCCCGACGAGCCGATGGCGCTCGCTCTGCAGAGCCAGGCGTGGTACTGCGGGCACACCTGGGAGGCCTGCCCGGACGAGACGACACCGGACGTGGTCAACCTCCAGATCGACTGGGTCGCCATCTACGCTCCGGCCTGATGCCCGGCAGGGCGTCCGCTGTCGGCACCGTCACCCGGCGTACCGGTAGACGGTGACGTCGTCGCTGCGCTGGAAGACCGACCAACGGTCCCGGCCGTCGAGCAACCGCTCCAGGCGGTCCAACGACCCGGGCGCAAAGTAGCCGAAGTAGTCGGACTGCCGCCGCATACCGTCGCTGACCACCAGGTACGCCGGGTCGCCGGCGAACGAGCCGAGGAACTCTTCGATCGTCGGCAGGTGCTCGCCGTCCAGCGCGGCGCCGCGCAGTTGCGCCCCGACCACCAGGTCCGGCTCGCCAGCCGGCACATCGGTGTTGAACCCCGGATACGCCGCCGTCAGCCGACTGGGAAAGTTGGACGTGGCAACGGCGATGGTGGCACCGGGCTCGGCGGCGGCGTACAGCTGGCGGGCGGCGGCCACCTCGTCGGCGGTCTGCCGGTCCACGGCCAACTGCCCGTGCCGACCCTGCACCGTACCGAGGGCGAAGCCGCCGAGCGCCACAGCGACCGCCACCGCCGCGACCGGCCCCAGCCACCGCCGACGCCGGCCAACCCGACGCTGGTCGGCGCGGTCAACCCGACGCAGGTCGGCCCGGTCGACAACCGCGCGGGCGATCAGGAAGGCGCACCACGGCGCGGAGAACAGGAACACCCGGTAGATCGCCTCGCCGCCGTAGCTCTGCGCCGCGAGCAGGACGAACGGCGTGGCGGCCAGCAGCGCCGGCACCAGCACGGTACGCAGCCGGCGACGGTACGCCAGCACCGCCAGCACGGTCAGCGCCCAGACGGTCAGCGCGAGCGTACGGACCACGATCGCCGAGAACGCCTGCCCGGTCGAACCCCAGCTCTCGGCGTTGCCGGCGGCGTTGGCGAAGATGTCGAACCCGTCGAAGACGCCGAACGCCTCCGACACGAACCCGAACCGGGGCAGCAGGTAGCCGAGCACGACCGCGCCCATCGCCAGCGGCAGCCAGCGGGGCCGGACCAGCCGCAGCGCGGCCAGCACGGCCACCTGCGCCACCACCAGGTACGGCGACAGCTGGTGGGCGGCGGTGAGCACGGCCAGCAGCGCCAACGCCGCCACTGTCGCCCAGCCCCGGACCCGGCGGTCCGGTCCATCTCGGCGGTCCGATGCGCTGCCACCGGTCGGCGAGCGCAGCCAGGTCAGCACGATCAGCAGCACCCCGAGGCTGAGCAGGAAACCGAATGCCTGCGGGGACAGGTAGTCCTCTTCCACCCAGTTGACCGCGAAGAACCCGAACACGGTCAGGTACGCCACCCGCCGGTCGTCGGCGAGGGTACGGGCGATGGCGTACAGCACCGGGGCGGCGGCCAGGTTGAAGAAGACCGGCGACCAGTCGGCCAGCGCCGCCGGGGCGATGCCACCGGCCGCGCCGAGCTGGGCGGCACCGGCGAACAACGCCGGCCACTGCTGGTAGATGTCGGTCGCCGAGTCGACCGGGTTGCCGGCTGCGATGAGGTCGATCACCCCTAGGTGCTTGTACGTCCAGGCGTACTGCGGTTGGTCCAGCAGCAGCGGGGTGGTGCCGTGCAGCAGCACGACCAGCAGCACCAGGTAGCCGGCGGCAGCCAGCCCGCGCCCGGTGGCCCGGTCGGCGGCGGTAGGCCGGTCGGCGGTGGGCCGCAGCCCGGCGAGCGCGGCGACGAAGCCGGCGACGGTGAGCGCCAGCGCGGCCAGGAAGACCGGACTGACGGCGCCGAGCAGCCCGAAACCGCCCACCTGCGCCACATCGGTGCGGGACACCGCGATCCACCACAGCGCCAACGCCGCACCGATCACCACGGCATGCGCCAGCAGCGGCCGCCGTGCGACAGCCGGGCGCCCGGCGAGGCCCGCCCGCCGGGCGTACGGCCACCGTCGGACCGGCCCGGGGCGGGAACCGTGGCCGTGGCCGGCCCGCGTGATGCGGAGCAGGCCGGCGGCGCTGACGGCCGCCACCGCCACCGCCAGCGCGCCGACGGCCAGCCTGGGCTGCCACCAGCCGGCCCAGACCGATCCGGTGGCCACGGCTGCGTAACCGGCCAGGCTGGCCAGTACGGTCGTCGCCCACCGGGTCGCCGCCGGCCGGACGGTCAGGTGACTGAGCAGCGCGGCACCGGGGCCCAGGGCGGCGAACGCGACCGCAGTCGGGGCCTGCCACGGGCCGCCGGCTGCCAGACCGAGCAGCGCCAGGACCGCGACGACCAGACCGGTGCCCGCCTGACCGGTCCGGCCGGCACGCGGGTCGGGTGCGGTGTCGACAGCTGGCGCGGTGTGGACACCAGGCGCGGTGTCGACGGCCGGCCCGGCTGCCGGTGCCTGGGGGAGCGGGCGGACGGGGCGCAGGGCGAGATCGGTCATCCGGCACCTCCGGTGTCGGCGGTAACGGTCTCGGACTCGGCGGTACGTCGGGCCCAGGCCGGGGCGCTCGTCGCGTCGCCGGTCGCCCGGTACCGGCGGATCAGCCCGGGAAGCAGCACGATCGCCACTGCGGCCTGTGCCGTACACAGCGCGGCCGCCGGCGCGATGATTCCGACCCGGGGCAACCCGACCCAGCTGACCAGCAGGAACGCGGCGATGCCGACCGACTGCACGGTCACCACCGGCCACATCCGCTTCTCCATCATCGCGAACGCGCAGTAGAGCAGGATCACCCCGGTGAACGGCAGTGACAGCCCGATCAGTCGCAGCGTGTCGGCACCCTCGGCGGCGTACTGCCCGCCGAGCAGCCGCAGCAGCGGCCCGGCCGCCCCGGCGAGCACCGCCGCACCCGGCAGCACCACCGCGGCGACCAGCAGGACCGCCCGGTCGACGTGCGCCCGGGCCGCCGCCGCGTCGCTGGACGCGGTGACCACGAACGAGGTGACGACGTTCCACAGCAGGGTGCTGCCGGCCACCCCGATCACCCACGGGATGTAGAAGTAGGCGCTGGCGGTGGCGCCCAGCACGCTGGCCACCAGCACCGGCGGCAGGTACGCGACCGCGTTGGTGAGCAGCCCGTTGACGTACTCGGCGGAGGCGAAGCCGAGCAGCTCCCGCCGGGCCGGAGCCGGCGCCTCCGGAGCGCTTCGGGCGTGCGCCGGGGCGAGCCGGGCCAGCACCCACCAGTTGACCCCGAGCATGGTCGCCAGCATCGGCGCCGACCAGGCGAGCAGCATCCCGTCACCGGCGGCGGTGCCGGCCAGCAGCGGCAACAGCGCAACCTTGGCGGTGGACGCGATCACGTTCTTCGCCGGTACGCTGCCGGCCCGCCGCAGCGCGGTCAGCACTCCGTCGGTGATGAAGAAGATCGCCGTGCCGACCACGGCGGCGACGAAGAGCAGCCGCTGCGTCGGTGCCGGGCCGATGATGCCGGTGCCCATGCCGAGGGCCAGGAACCCGCCGCTGAGCAGCAGGGACATCGCCGCCGACGCGGCGTATCCGGCGAGCACCAGCCGGCGGGTGTGCCGACCGGCGCCGGGCAGGAACCGCGCGTACAGGTTGATCAGGTTGAGTTGGGCGAGCCCGGCCAGCAGCGTCATCGCCGACACCGCCGCCGATGCCCGGCCGACCGCCTCCGGCGCGAACCAGCGGGCGGCCACCACCCAGAACACGAACCCCAGCGCGGCGCTGGCCACCGTCGAGGTCATCAGCGCCGCCGCGCTGCGCAGCAGTGCCGGCCGGCGGACCATCACCGCCGCCGTTGGCGGGACGGTCGTGCCGGCGGCGGTCACGGCCAGCCCCGCATCCGACGGCGCAGCCGCCGGGCGGCCATCCGGCTGCGCAGGTACGCGACCGGCCCGGCGAGCAGCCCGCGCCGGTTGGCGCCGACCAGCTCGCGGGGGAAGTCGTCGCGCAGCCCGGCCAACCGCTGCCCGTCACCGCCGCCGAACGTGTCGCGCAGCGCGGTCGGGGCCAGCCGCAGCAGCGGTCCGAGCAGCCGAGGTTCGCGCAGCAGCAGGCTGGTGTAGGCGGCGGTCAGTCCGGTGCCGTAGCCGACCAGTTGGTTGCGCAGCCCGGCCAGGTCCCGGCGGTGGTGGTGCCAGACCAGGGCGCTGGGCTGGTAGGCGACGGTGCCGTCGGCGACCAGCACCTGCATCAGGGCCAGGGTGTCCTCGGAGCCCATCGCGGGGGTGCCGGCGCCGAGCGCGGTGTCGAAGCCGCCGATGCGCTCCAGCACGCCGGGTCGGAAGGCCATGTTGCCGCCGGCGCCGAACGGCGGCAGCGGGTAGAGCGGACTCTGCCGGTGCGCGGTGGCCGGGGAGAACAGGTCCGGTGTGAAGCCACGGCCCTTGCTGTGCCCGCCGTACTGTTCGAACCACAGCTGCGCGTCGGTGGCCAGTTCGGCCGGCGCGATGGCTCCGGTGACCGCGTCGGCCTGCGGGTGGTCGGCCAGGGCGCGGGCGATCTCGGCGAGCCAGTGCGGGTCGGCCTCCTCGTCGTCGTCGATCCAGGCGACGATCTCGCCGACGGTGGCGCGCAGCGCCCGGTTGCGGGCGTGCGACAGCCCGGGCCGGGGTTCACGGATGTAGTCAACTGGTGTTCCGTTGCCGTCGGCGGTCGCGCCGCCACCGTCGGCGGCCCGGGCGACGACCTTGACGGTGGCGTCGCTGACCGGCGCGTTGTCCACCACCAGCACCCGGAACCGGGGGTACTGCTGGGCCAGCACGCTGTCCAGGGTGCGGGCCAGCCCGGCGGGCCGTTCCCGGGTGCAGACGACCACGGTGATGCGCGGCGCGTCGTCGAGCACCTCGGCCCGCCGGGTCAGGTAGCCGGGTTCGGGCCGGTCGGCCGGGGGGATCTCCCGGTCGACGGCGGCGGCGAGGTCCGCGCCGGTCAGCCCGTGCGGCGGTACGTCGAGCAGCAGCGCGCCGATCGGCTGGGTGAACTGCCGGACCAGCAGCCAGGCGCGTTCCACCCGGCGGCCGGCCGGGTCGGTCCCGGGGACGTCCGGGAACCGGTCGGTGACTTCCAGGTCGATGACGGTGGCCGGGATCCGGTCCGCGGTGCCGGCCGGGAGGTGCACGGAGGTACGCGGGTTCATCGTGCGGCTCCGATCGGTGGGGGTGGGGACGGAGTCTGGGTGGCGCGGCCGGCGAGTTCGGTCAGCGCGCCGGTGGCTGCGGCGGCGGTGCCGGCGAGGATGGCGCCGGCCCGGGCGACGTGCCGGTGGCCGCGCCCGCGCAGGGTCGCGCCGATCTCCCGACGTAGCGCGGCGGGCAGCGTACGGCGCAGGTAGTCCTGCTCGGCGCCGAGGCTGGGCGCGCCGTCGAGTAGCCCGGCCATCATGACCTTGCCGCGGCCTTCGGCGAAGCAGCGGCGCAGGAAGTAGCGGAAGGTGCTGTGCGTGGCGGGTACGCCGTGCGAGATGACCGCCTGCGGCACGTACCACCACTGCCCGCCGGTGACCGCGGCCATCCGCAGGCAGAGCTCGGTGTCCTCGGGCCGTGCCCGGTTGCCGACCTTGCCGAAGCCGGTGCGGAAACCGCCGGCGGTGAGAAACGCGTCGCGGCGTACCGCCATGCTGGCCGACCAGACGTTGCGCACCGGTCCGGGTCGGACCGGCTGGCCGGCGTACGAGCCGCCGACCGCCCACCGGAACTCGGCGGGGAACCAGCCTGGCTGGTGCCGTTCCCAGGCGGGTTCGATGGCGCCGCCGGCCCCGACCACCGTCGGGTCGGTGAACGCGGCGACCAGTCCGGCCAGCCAGCCGGGGTGGGCGACGACGTCGTCGTCGAGGAACACCACGAGGTCGCTGCCGGCGTGCCGGGCGCCGGTGTTGCGGTTGCCGGAGACGCCCCGCTGGTACGCGTTGCCGAGCACGGTGACCGTGGGCAGCTCCCGCCTGATCCGGTCGGCGAGCGCGGGGTGATGGTCGACCACCACGATGATCTCGGCCGGCTCGAGATCCTGCCGGCGGACGGAGTCGACGGCGCTACGCAGCCCGGCGAGCCGGTCCGGGTGGTGGGTCGGGACCACCACGCTGACGGTCGGTGGACGCATCGCTCAGCCCTCCTCGACGGTCACCGGTACGGTGGCGGTCCGCTGCCGGCGGTGCTGCCGGCGGGTCCGGCGCAGTCGGCGTTCGCGGCCGAACTCACTGAGGATGGTGCGCAGCACCCGGGTGCCGTCGCGCACCGTGTCGAGGTTGCTCTCGCCGTGAATCCGCAGGTGCTCGATGCTGGGCACCTCGGTGATCCGCAGCCCGTGGGCGGCGACCCGGACGTTGATCAATGTTTCGATCTCGAAACCGTCGCCCCACAGCTTGCTGCCGTCGGCGGGCCGGGGGGTGGTCGGGTCGGGCAGGTCCAGCGCTGGGACCACCCGTCGCCAGAAGGCGTTGTAGCCGTAGCACAGGTCGGTGAACCGGGTACCGAACAGCAGGTTGACCATGCCGTTGAGGCCTTCGTTGCCGAGCCGGCGCAGCGGGGTGATGTCGTGGCTGCCGCCACCGGCGCGGAAGCGGGAACCCTTGGCGAAGTCGGCTCCGGCGAGCAGCGCGGCGACGAAGCGTGGGATCTCGGCCGGGTCGGTCGACCCGTCGGCATCGATCATGACCACGATGTCGCTGGTTGCGGCGGCGAACCCGCAGGCGAGAGCGTTGCCCTTGCCGGTACGGGTCTGCTGGACGATCCGCACCGCAGGCCAGAGTGCCCGGGCGACCTGCACCGTGCGGTCGACCGAGCCGCCGTCGACGACGACGACCTCGTCGACGTCACGGGGGAGCCGGGCGAAGACGTGCGGCAGGTTCCGTTCCTCGTTGATGGTGGGGATGACGACGGTCACCGACGGCAGGTGCGGGCCGTGCCGGGTCGGCGGTGCGGGCGGTGTCGGGTGTACCCGGGTGCTGGCGTAGACGGACATGCCGGTGTCCTCCGGGGGGTGGGGGGAGGGTGCGGGACACCAGGCGACGCGGGGCCGTTCGCGCGCCGCCCGGACTGACTTAGCGGTCCATCACCGGGGGTCAACAACCTGATATGCCGGTTATTTCGGGCGCCGCGCGGGTCGGTGGGCCGGGTCACATCCGCCGTTGCGTAGTTGGTTCGACTAGGGCCGGCACCAGGTGATGTCGGGCGTGTGCGCTGAGCCGCGCCGGGCGGGGAACCATCACCAGCAGGTTTCCGGGCGGTTGCGGTGGGAGCGTTCCCATGGCATGATGATGATCGATTGGCGCTGCGGAGCCAGCCAAGCACACCTGTTTCGCCGAGGGCAACCGGATCTTCCGGCCGGCGATCCGACCGCCGAGTCGTCCGTCCGACGACAGGTGGTGCACCGACCTCACCAGGGTCCCGGCCGATGCGCCGGCGACCAGTTATGTCGCGAGGAGACAACTCCGCATGAACCTGAACCCACTACGCGGCGCCGGGCGCTCGCGGATGCGCCGCGGGCTGTCCGCGGCCGCCGCGGTCGTACTCGGCTCCGGTGTACTCGTCGTCGCGGCCACCCAGGCCAGCGCCGCCGCCGGGTGCCGTGTCGACTACTCGGTCAATCAGTGGAACACCGGATTCACCGCCAACCTGACCGTCACCAACCTCGGTGACCCGCTGAGCAGCTGGACCCTGGAGTGGGACTACTCCGGCAACCAGCGGATCACTCAGGCGTGGAACAGTGAGTTCACCCAGAGTGGCACCCGGGTGACTCTTCGGAACGCCCCGTGGAACGGTTCGCTGGGCACCAACGCCAGCGTCAACCCCGGCTTCAATGCAAGCTACTCCGGCACCAACACCGCGCCCACGGTGTTCCGCCTCAACGGGGTGGCGTGCAACGGTGGCACCACGCCGACGACCGCCCCGCCCACCACGGCGCCGCCGACGACCGCCCCGCCTACCACCGCGCCGC
>NZ_JBSWXD010000031.1:0-46290 GCF_056160425.1 Micromonospora sp. ABR4_055 | reverse complement strand
CCTTGCCTCTCCCCCCCCGCCCCCCTCCCCCCCCCCCCCCCCCCCCCCCCCCCCCCCCCTCGCGAGCGTACGCACGGTATCGCTGGCCGCCGTGGAGACGGAGACGGGCCACACCGTTGACCAACTGCGATCGGACCGGCCGTCTCTTGACAGGCCAGACAGTGCGTCGGAGCGTGATCAAACACTGGGCGCAGCGTCACTTCTCGATTAGAATGGGTGTACTAATCCGGCTCCTGACCTGGGAAGGAACGCCGTGATCGCACCCCCTCCTGCCACCGCCTCGACCCCCACTGCAGCACCGACCAGCCCCGCCCCGGTCCCGTACGCGACCCTGCTCGGTTTCACCCGCTATGTCGGGCAGTCCGGGCCGGCCAAGGCAACCTTCGTCGGCGGGCTGCGCCGGCAGCGGGTCAGCCGCTCCGGGTTCAACCCGCACGGGCAGCTGGTCAAGGCGCTCAAGGCCGACATCCGGTTCCGCACCGGCGGCAGCCACCTGGCGGCCGTGGTCGGGCAGGTCGCCCAGCGCTGGCAGCCGCTGTACGCGACCCTCACCCCAGGCGCGCAGCGCTACCTGGAGTCGCTGGGGGATCTGACCCAGGTGGAGCTGGCGCAGACCCACGACGCGCTCGGCATGGTCGGCAACCTCCCCGTCAAGATCAACCCACACTTCGGCCTGCGGTACCCCGACGGGCACGCCGAAGCGGTCCGGATCCACTTCGACGACCAGCCACCCAGCCCCGACGCGTACACCGCGACCCTGCACCTGATGGCCCGGCACATGGACCAGGTGCTGCCGCACGCCGAGCCGGTCCTGGTCGACCTGCGGCGCGGCGTCACCTTCCGCCGCCCGGACGTCACGTCCCGCCCCGACCAGGTGGAGCGCTGGCTGGCCGGTGAGGCCGCCGCGTTCACCGCCATCTGGTCCGCCGCCGGCTGAGCCGTCCGGCGCATCGCCTCTTGATGCGAGCACAGGGTGCGCCGGGGGTACGCCGCCACGTGCGGCGTATCCTCGGCCACCGGTGAACCTGTGGACCGAACTTCGCGCCGGTGCCGTCCTGTTCGAGGACGACACCGCCCTGGTGCTGAACAAACCTCCCGGTGTGTCGGTGATGGGCGAACGGCACGGCACCGACCTGGCCCGCCTCGCCGAAGAGGCCGGTGAGCCGGTCTTCCCGGTGCACCGCATCGACAAGAACACCTCCGGGGCGATCCTGTTCGCCAAACAGCTGCGCCACCACGGCGACCTGACCCGGCAGTTCAACCGCCGTACCGTGGAAAAGGTCTATCTGGCCGTGGTGTCGGCCGCCGCAACCGATGCCGATGCCGCTCGCGCGCCGCTGCCCGACGTCGGCGTCGTCGACCTGCCGCTGAGCGTGGGCCGCAAGAACCGGGTCCGGGTCGCCGGTAACCGAGCCGACATCGGCTTCGACGCCGCCACCGCGCGCTGGTCGCTCGCCGCCGGAACCGAGTTCGACCACGTCAAGAGCTATCCGTCGCAGAGCCGGATCACCGCCGTCACCGCCGGGTCCGACGGGGTCACCACCGGATCCGGTACGCCAGTAGCCGACGCCACGCACCGGCTGCTCGCTGTCGCGCCGCTCACCGGCCGCCGGCATCAGATCCGGGTGCACCTGGCCTGGATCGGGCACCCGATCGTCGGTGACCCACTGTTCGACCGCACCGCCGCCGCCAGCGGGGTACGCACCTATCTGCACGCCTGGCGGCTCGGCTTCGACACGGCCGGCGGCAGGCGGGTCGACGTGACGGCGGGGGGGGGGGGGGGGGGGGGGGGGGGGGGGGGGGGGGGGGGGGGGGGTGACGGCGCCCCTGGACCCTGCCTTCGGGAACCTGGTTCCCGGCGACGCTCCCCTGCCGGATGATCTGGGCCGGGCGTACCAGCGGTTGCACGGGTCCGGCTGACCTGGCGGATATCCGCGCCCCGCTGGCCCGGCAGCGCGGCCGTCGGCTGCGGCAAGCCGTCCGGCGGCGCTGCCTCCAACGGCGGGTCAGCTGGTCCAGCCGCCGTCCGAGGTGATGACGGCGGCGTGTCCGGCGGCGGCAAGCAGCTTGCCGGTGCCGTCCAGCCCATCGGTGTCGACGTCGCAGCCGACCATCGCCGCTCCCTCGGCGGCCAGCCGCAGCGCCACCGCCCGGCCGATGCCGGATCCGGCGCCGGCGGGTGCCCTCGACCGTGGCCACTCGACGCAAACTCGCGCTGCCACGACCACCGCCAAGATCAGCTACGTGGGGCGCCTGGTCGAGGTGACGAAGCGGGACCAGGCCGACGGGGCGAAGGTCAACGTCCCGCCGGCACGGTCCTTGCTGTCCCGGACCAGGACCCGGCCGGGAAGGTTGTCGGCGACCTCGACACAGGCGCCGCCGTTGCTGCTGCTACGGGTGGACGTGCGCCACACCGGCTCGCTCATGCTCATCGATCACTCTCAGGATCAGATCACGGGACTGGTCACAGGGCAGTGCCCGCGCGCAGACCATCTCCCACGCGAGCACCAGGTGGCGGAGCTTGTCGGCGGTCTCGCAGACCCGCCCTGCCATCTGGTCGTCAATGTACGCCGCCGTTCCGCCGTCCGGCAGGGTCGCCAACACGAACGCACCGGCCAGCCCCGGGTGCAGCCCGGCGGAGAACGGCAGGACGCGCACGTGCACGGTCTGCCGGTGGCCGATGTCGACCAGATGCTCCAGCTGGTCCTTCATCAGCGCCGACGGCCCGACCCGCAGCGCGGCCTCGCCGATGATGGCGGTCAACGGCACCGGGTACGGATTCACCCGCTCCAGCGCCGCCGTCTGCCGCTCCATGCGCTCCCGGGTCATCTCCTCGATCTGCACCTCGGTGTGCGTGCCGGCGGAGATGACCTCCCGGGCGTACGCCTCGGTCTGCAGCAGCCCCGAGATGAGCGAGTGCTCGAACCAGCGCAGCTGCACCGCCCGGGACTCGTTCAGCTTCCACGGGCGCATCCATGGGGCGACCGCCTCGCCGCGCGCCTGCTCGGCCAACCGGCGCAGCTCGTCGCCGGTGCCGAGCACCCGGTCCAGGCTGACCGCCAGGTCGTCGGGCGGCAGTGAGCGCCCCGTCTCGTAGTGGCCGATCTGCGATCCGGTCACGTGCACCTGTGAGCCGAGCGCGTCCTGCGACAGTCCTTTCTCGGTCCGCCGCAACCGCAGGATATGCCGAAACTCATTCACGTTCGCCATCTGTTCCCCCACGCTGATGAGGTAGTGATCCTATTACCGCCACACATCTTCCCGGCCGGGCGACGGATAGTCCAGGGTGGAAGTCAGACCCGGAGGGAATGACCGGCAAGCGTTCCCTCCGGGGCACCCGAATCGCACTCTCCACGTAGGGGGAACAGTGCCCAGGAACGACGGAATCGGCGGGACGCCCCGGCTCGCCCGGTACACCTCGATCAGTACGCCACGCGATGTCGACTTGACACCGAACCGGCCTCCGCTGCCGAAGCGAACCCCTGGGCAGGTCGACCCGGACCGCGACTGGCCATTCCAGCTCAAGGGCGCTCAGCCACGCTCCGCCGCGCTGGAGGCGGCGATCCGGCAGGCGAACGAGACGGCTCGTACGCATATTCCGAATCGGACCACCGGCGAGTGCCACCGGTGCGGCGGGGTGGTCGCGCCGTGCCGGCCGTCGCTGCGCCGCCCTCGCCATCCTGGACCGGTGGGACCCGAGCTCGGCGCGACGGGTCCGAGCGGTGTTGCAACTGTCCGGTCTGATGCCGGCCGGCTATCCGCACGACAACGCAGGCAACGACCAGGGTGACGACGTCAACGACGAGTGACCAGCCCCCGTAGACACCCGGGGTGCTCCGCTCCCCCGCTCGCCGCGACCGGTCCCATGGCGGTCCTCTCCCCAGCCCCCGTCCGGGAGGGTCCGCCACGACGGCCGGTCCAGCGCGGCCGACCGGCCGCATTCCCTGCCCGGGAGGCACCACCGAATGGGCGGGCGACGGAGCACTCCGGGCCATTCCCGACGTCCACACGGGTCCTGACGCATCGATGTGAGGCTGAGATACCTATTCCGCGCCAGATAACGTATCTCAGCCTCACATCGCGGAGCGGCCGGGCGGGGAAGCGGCGGGGGGCGGGAAGCGGGGAGCGGCGGGCAGAAAGCGACGGACAGCGCGCGGGGCAGTCGACGGCAGCGCCGTGGCCGGTTAAGCTCACCGGCAGCGCGTCGGGGATCGCGCCGAGACTCGCCGGAAGGCTCGAAGCCACCCCAGGTCCGAGGTTCGAGCGACGGACGCCGGAGCTCTGAATCCGCCCGTGCGAGTCCGGGCGCAGAGCGAGGTTTCCCGTGAAGACGCTCCCCGACAATCCGCACCTGGACCACCTGCGGCAACAGGCCAAGGAGCTGCTGGCCGGGCTGCGTGACGTCGTTCCGACCACGACCCTGGCCGACGCGCAGGCGGCGCTGGCCGGTCAGTACGGCTTCCGCACCTGGCCGGAGCTCAAGGCCGAGGTCGACCGGATGCACGGGCGGGCCGACACCGCCGACCCGTCGCTTGCCCAGGCGATCGCGGACCGCTTCGACCTGGGCAGCGTCGCCGGCCCGATGCGTTCACTGGCCCGCCCGGACGACATCGGCCGCCGCTGGTCGATCGACACCGACCGAGGGCGTTTCACCGTCCGTACGGTGGACACCTGGCTGCCGACCGTCGACGCCGACACTGACGTCGCCCTGCAGCTGGCCGCCGCAGCGGCCGGTGTGCTGCTGCCGACCCCGGTACGCAGCCGCGACAGCGAGGTCGTCGAGTCCGTCGGTGGGCACCGGTGGCGGGCGTACCAGCATCTGCCGGCCGGACCGCCGCTCGCGGCCCCGGTGAGCGCGGCGGTCGCCGGTGCGGTCGGCGACGTGCTCGCCACGCTGCACGGCCTGGCGTTGCCGGTCGGTCGGGTCAGCCCGTGGCACGCCAGACGGATCGGTCCGGCCAGTTGGGCCGGGCTGGCGGCCACCGCAACCGCTCGGCAGGCGCCCTGGGCCGGGCAACTGGCGGCGGCGGTGCCGGCCCTGGAGGACCTGGCGGCGGTCGGCCGCGACGTGCCGGTGCCGGATCCGGTGCTGACCCACAACACGCTCGGGCCGGCGCAGACCCGGCTCGCTCCCGACGGTCGCCTCGTCGTCGTCGGCTGGGAGCACGCCGGTGGACAGCCGCCGGCCTGGGAGTTGGCGAACGCCCTGCTGGACTGGGCAGTCGCACCGCACGGTCGGGTCGACGCCGTCGGTGCGCGGGCGCTGGTCGACGGCTACCGTCGGCGGGCCGGTGGCGTGCCGACACGGTGCCTGGCCGATTTCCGGGGCGCGGCGACCGGTCTGGTCAACTACGTGTCCGAGCAGGTCGAGGCAGCGTTGGCTGCGCGGACGACCGAGGATCGGCGGTACGCCGAGCGCAGTGTGCGACACGTGCTGTCCCGGCTTCCGACGCGTACGACGTTGGAGAGGCTGCTGAACGCGGTGGCCTGAACCAGGGACAGGTGGCCGGAAACCCGGGCGACCGGGCGAGGGGCGGCGGGTATCGTGGTCAGCGCCATGAACCCGCCCTCCGCCGCGCGCTCCGCCTCTGAACTGCTGAAACTCCTCCCCGAGCTGACTCTTCGTGACGAACGGCGGCTGCACCGACGCCTCGACGGGGTACGCAAGGTCCGGGATCCGCAGGCCCGGCAGGCGGCGCTCGACGAGATCGCCACCGCGGTCGCGTCGGCGCAGCAGGCGGTGCAGCGGCGGCGGGACGCGGTGCCGCAGATCCGCTACCCGGACGGGCTGCCGGTCAGCGAACGCGCCGGCGACATCGCGGCGGCGATCCGCGACCACCAGGTGGTGATCGTGGCCGGCGAGACCGGCTCGGGTAAGACCACCCAGATCCCGAAGATCTGCCTGGAGCTGGGTCGTGGGGTGCGCGGGCTGATCGGGCACACCCAGCCGCGTCGGCTGGCCGCCCGTACCGTCGCCGACCGGATCGCCGACGAGCTCGGCACCACCCTGGGCGACGTGGTCGGCTACAAGGTCCGATTCACCGATCAGGTCGGCGGCCAGACCCTGGTGAAGCTGATGACCGACGGGATCCTGCTGGCCGAGTTGCAGCACGACAAGATGCTGCGCCAGTACGACACGTTGATCATCGACGAGGCGCACGAACGCAGTCTCAATATCGACTTCATCCTCGGCTACCTCAAACAGCTGCTGCCCCGCCGCCCCGACCTGAAAGTGGTCATCACGTCGGCGACGATCGACCCGCAGCGCTTCGCCGACCATTTCAGCGAGCCGGGCCGGCCACCGGCACCGGTGGTCGAGGTGTCCGGGCGGACCTATCCGGTGGAGGTGCGCTACCGGCCGCTGCTGCGGGAGACCGTCGACCCGGACGACCCCGACGCCACGCCGGGCACCGTCACCCTCGACCAGGTCGACGGGATCGGCGCGGCGGTCGAGGAGCTGGCCGGCGAAGGCCCCGGCGACATCCTGGTCTTCCTCAGCGGCGAACGGGAGATCCGCGACGCCGCCGACGCGTTGGGCAAGCTGGTCGCCAACCGGCCCCGGCTGCGCGACACGGAGATCCTGCCGCTGTACGCCCGGCTGTCCGCCGCCGAGCAGCACCGGATCTTCCAGCCGCACCCGGGCCGGCGGGTGGTGCTGGCCACCAACGTCGCCGAGACGTCGTTGACCGTGCCGGGCATCAAGTACGTCATCGACCCG
Source organism: Micromonospora sp. ABR4_055 (assembly GCF_056160425.1). NCBI lineage: Bacteria > Bacillati > Actinomycetota > Actinomycetes > Micromonosporales > Micromonosporaceae > Micromonospora > Micromonospora sp. ABR4_055. The sequence continues at coordinate 39,572 of NZ_JBSWXD010000031.1, read as the reverse complement.
GGTACGGCGCGGATCTCCCGCTACAGCAACCGGCTCAAGGTGCAGCGGCTGCCGATCGAGCCGGTGTCGCAGGCGTCGGCCAACCAGCGTAAGGGCCGCTGCGGGCGCACCTCGGACGGCATCTGCATCCGGTTGTACGACGAGGCCGACTTCGAGTCGAGACCGGAGTTCACCGATCCGGAGATCCTGCGGACCAACCTGGCCTCGGTGATCCTGCAGATGACGTCGATCGGGCTGGGCGACATCGCCGCGTTCCCGTTCGTCGAGCCGCCGGACCGCCGGCAGATCACCGACGGCGTCGCGCTGCTGCACGAGCTGGGCGCGATCGAGCCGCCGTCGCCGGGCCTGCCGCCCCGGTTGACCCAGGTAGGTCGGCGGCTGGCGCAGCTGCCGGTGGATCCCCGGCTGGGCCGGATGGTGCTCGCGGCCGAGGGCAACGGCTGCGTCGACGAGGTCGCGGTGATCGCCGCCGCGCTGTCCATCCAGGACCCCCGGGAGCGGCCGGCGGAGCACAAACCCCAGGCCGACCAGGCGCACGCCCGGTTCGCCGATCCCGAGTCCGACTTCGTCGCGCTGCTCAACCTGTGGCGCTACCTGCGGGAGCAGCAGCGGGAACGGTCCGGCAGCGCGTTCCGGCGGATGTGCCGGGCCGAGTTCCTCAACTACCTGCGGGTCCGCGAGTGGCAGGACATCAACAGCCAGATCCGGCAGGTGCTGCGGTCGATGAACGTACCGGTCGACCGGGGCGGTGAGCCGGCCGCGCCGACCGCCGTACACCAGTCGTTGCTGGCCGGCCTGCTGTCGCACGTCGGGGTGAAGGACCCGGCCAAGCCGGAGTACCTGGGCGCCCGGGGGGCCAAGTTCGCGGTCTTCCCCGGCTCGGCGCTGGCCCGCAGACCGCCGCGCTGGGTGATGGCCGCCGAGCTGGTCGAGACGTCCCGGCTGTGGGCCCGCACGGTCGCCAGGATCGAACCGGAGTGGGTCGAGGCGCTCGCCGGCCACCTGGTGAAACGCTCGTACAGCGAGCCGCACTGGGAGAAGAAGCAGGCGGCGGTGATGGCCTACGAGAAGGTCACCCTGTACGGCGTACCGCTGGTTGCCGGCCGCAAGGTGACCTTCGGCCGGGTCGATCCGGTGCTGAGCCGGGAGCTGTTCATCCGGCACGCCCTGGTCGAGGGCGACTGGCACACCCCGCACCGGTTCTTCCATGACAACCGGGCGCTGCTCGATGAGGTCGGCGAGCTGGAGGAACGGGTCCGCCGCCGGGACATCGTGGTCGACGACGAGACCCTGTTCGAGTTCTACGACCAGCGGCTGCCCGCCGAGGTGGTCTCCGGCCGGCACTTCGACTCCTGGTGGAAGAAGACCCGCCGGGACCGGCCCGACCTGCTCACCTTCGACCGGGACATGCTGGTCAACCAGGGCAAGGGCCGCATCGACCCGGCGGACTTCCCCGACGAGTGGCACTCCGACGGGATGGCCCTGCCGCTGACGTACCGGTTCGAGCCCGGCACCGGAACCGACGGGGTGACCGTCGACGTGCCGTTGGCGATGCTCAACCAGGTGTCCGACGACAGCTTCGGCTGGCACGTGCCCGGGCTGCGCGAGGAGCTGGTCGTGGCCCTGATCCGGTCGCTACCGAAGCAACTGCGCCGCAACTTCGTGCCGGTGCCGGACTTCGCCCGCGCGGTGCTGGCCGCGATCACCCCCGGCTCCGAACCGCTGCTGGACGCGCTGGGTCGGGAGCTGCGTCGGCTGACCGGGGTGATGGTGCCGCACGACGCCTGGGACCTGACCAAGGTGCCCCAGCATCTACGGGTCACCTTCCGGGTGGTCGACGAGAACGACAAGCCGCTGGCCGAGGGGAAGGACCTGGCCGCGCTGCGCCGCGAGCTGACCACTGAGGTACGCAAGGTGGTGGCGGCCGCCGCGCCGGACGTGGAACGCCGCGGGTTGCGCGACTGGAGCATCGGCGCGCTGCCGCGCAGCGTCGAGCAGGACCGGGTCGGATACCGGGTCACCGCGTACCCGGGTCTGGTCGACGAGGGGGCGAGCGTCGCGGTCCGGGTGTTCGACAGCGCTGCCGTGCGGGACCGGTCGATGTGGGCCGGCACCCGGCGGCTGCTGCTGCTCACCCTGCCGTCCCCGGCGAAGTTCGTCTCCGGCCGGTTGTCCAACCAGGACAAGCTGGCGTTGAGCCGCAACCCGTACCGCAACGTCGTCGAGCTGCTGGACGACTGCGCCGGGGCGGCGGTGGACCTGCTGATGACGCAGGCGGGCGGTCCGGCCTGGGACGCCGACGGCTTCACCGCGCTGCGCGAGCAGGTCCGCGCCGGGCTGGTCGACGTCACGGTCGAGATCGTTTCCCGGGTACGCCAGGTGCTGGCGGCGGCGTACGCGGTGCAGCAGCGGCTCGGCCGTACCACCGATCTCGCGCTGGTGGCGGCGCTCAGCGACGTCCGCGAGCAGCTCGCCGCCCTGGTCTACCCGGGGTTCGTGACCGCCACCGGGTACGCCCGGCTGGCGGACCTGCCGCGCTATCTGACCGCGATCGAACGCCGGTTGGAGAAGCTGCCGCAGAATCCGCGCCGGGACCGCGACCAACAGGCCAGGATCGACACGGTACGCCGGGAGTACCAGCAGATGCTCGACGGGTTGCCGCCGGCCCGGCACAACACCGAAGCCGCCCGGCGGATCCGCTGGATGATCGAGGAGCTGCGGGTGAACGTGTTCGCCCAGGCGCTGGGTACCCCGTACCCGGTGTCGGAGCAGCGGATCTACCGGGCGATGGACGAGGCCGAGCAGGCCGAGTGAGCCGGTCGGTCCCGCCGCCGACCGGGTCGGTCCGGTCGGTCTGAGCGGTGCCGGTCAGTTCCGTTGCAGGGTGAGCACGGACAGTCCGGCGACGGCGTCGATGTCGTACCGGTCGGTCGCGCCCGCCCAGCCCTGGCCGGTGAAGACCGCACCGGGGGCGATGCCGTCGTGGCTGCGGGTGTCGATGGTGGCACTGGCCGCCCCGGACCCGAACCGGACCTGGGCCGGGGGCCCATCCGGGGCGTTGATCAGGAACTGGTTGGCGCCGCCGGTCATCCGCACCGGCAGGGTGCCGTCCGGCGCGGGCAGGGACAGCTCGATGCGGGCCGCCCCGCCGACGATGTCCACTCCGCTCAGCTCGGCACCGGTCAGGTCGATCGAGTGTTCCGCGACGCCGCCGGTGAGCCGCAACTGCCAGCGCACCGACGAGTGCAGCTCGATGTCGACGACACCGGGTCCGGACTGGTCGTTGGGCACCAGGTGCAGCTTGATCCGGTTGCCGTCGGCGATCACCCGTGGTTGCACGTCGGCGTCGATCGGGGTCCGGACCCGGTACAGGTCGCCGCCGAGATCGGCGGCGACGATGTTGACCGTCGTGGTACCACTGACCAGGTCGAATTCAGCCTGCTGTAGTTCGCCGAGCGGGCCGGTCACCAGGCGTTCGGTGGCGGGTTCCGAATCGACGGCGGCCGGGTCGACCACACCGGGACCGTCGGCCGGCGGCGGGGAGTCGGCGACCGTGGTGTCCGATGTGGTCCGCAGCGCGTCAACGACGCCGGCCCCGACCAGCGCGGCGACCAGGAACAGCGCCACCAGCCCGGTGACGACCATCGCGAGTCGGCGTGGTCGGCCGTCGGCCGGCCCGGTCATGTCGGGTTCCGGGTCGAAGAACGGCACCGCCGGGGTGACCGGTTCCGGTCGGTCCAGTTCCCGGGCCAGCCACGGCGGCGGCGGCGGCAACAGACGTGGCGACACGGTCACCGGCTCGTCGTCGAGGCGCTGCGGGTGGTGAGCCGGTTCAGGTGGATACCCGGCCGTGGGACCATGCCAGGCAGGACCGGATCGCCGCACCGGACTGGTTTCCCGCGCAGGTGCCGGAGCCTGCACCTCGCCGAGTTCGATCGCGGCTGGTTCGCCCCCCTGTGCCGGTCGCTGCATGGCTGCCCCTCCTCGGCGTTCGCGGGCACGGCGCACCGTTGTGCCCGTACAGCAGTACGCAGCCGGACGTTCGGCGGATCGATGCCGCTGCCGGAAAGTTTCGGATGCCGGCCGCAGCCTGACCTTGGGCTCAGCGGTCACTCATACTCGGTGTCAGGGCTCGCGTCCACCCCCGCCTACCCGCCGCGAGCCCCGGAGGACAGTGATGCGCATTCAGGTCGAAACGAGCATACCACCCGAATTGTCCGAACCGACCTGGCAGTTGTACACCACCGCGTTCGACGAACTCCGGGTCACCGCGGTCCAACGGCACGTGATGGACCGGGTCGAGTTCGACCAGGTGCTGAGCGACGCCCGGGTGCTGAAGTATCTGGGGCGCGACGACCGGTCCCCCGATCTGCTTACCGCGCTCGCCACCTTCACCAACGAGCTGGATTCGATGCCGCTGATCTCCCCGGACTACTTCGCCCACCGCTGGCCGGACCTGTACGCGCAACGCCGGATCTGGTACATCGGCTTCTTCGCCGTCCATCCGCAGTACCGCGGCAGCGGCATCTTCGAATCGGTGATCGCCGACATGTGGCAACGCGTGCAGGACAGCGACGGTGTCGCGGCGTTGGACATCTGCCGCCGCAACGACCAGATCGGGCTCGGCCGGGCCATCCATCAGACCCTGGGGACGTTGACCGAGGGAGCGCGGGCGACCCGGCTGGACGAGCAGACGTACTGGCTCTACGAGTTGCCGCCGCGCCCCTGAACCTGTCCGGCAGCCGGCACCACCGGCCCGTCCACCGGGTCGGCGGGTCGGCCTGCCCACCGTCGGGCGAACTCAGCCGGGCCGACCGGCTCTCCCCAGAGCCTGCCCTGCCCGAACAGCACGCCGAGGACGGCCAGCACGCCCTGCTGCAGCGGGGTCTCCACCCCCTCGGCGACCACGGTCAGGTGCAGGGCGCTGCTCATCGCCACCACCGCCCGGACGATCTCCTCGTCCTTGGCGCTCTGGCCGAGGCCGGCGACGAACGCCCGGTCCACCTTGACCCCGGTGACCGGATGCTTGCGTAGATAGCCCAACGCGGAGAACCCGGTGCCGAAGTCGTCGACGACGATCCGGATCCCCCGCTGCCGCAGGTCAGCCAGCACCTGGCCGGTGACGCTGGTCGGGTCGATCATCACCGACTCGGTGATCTCCAGGACGACGGCGGAGGCCGGCACCCGGTGCCGGTCGAGCGCATCGTCCAACGCCCGGATCAGACCCGGGTCACGCAACTGGCGGGGCGACACGTTGACCGACATCCAGAAGTCTGCCGTCACCGTGCCGTCCGCCCGCCACTGCGCCAGCTGCCGCAACGACCGGTCGAGCACCCAGCGTCCGATCGGACCGATCAGCCCGGTGTCCTCGGCGATCGGGATGAACACCGCCGGTGAGATGCTGCCCCGGCCCGGATGCTCCCAGCGCAGCAACGCCTCGGCACCGATCAGGCTGCCGCTTTCCAGGTCGACGATCGGTTGGTAGGCGATCCGCAGATCGTCCTCGCTGAGGGCGATCCGCAGGGCCTGTTCGATCTCCACCCGCTCGCGGACCCGCTCGTGCATCGACGCGTCGAACACCACCCAGCGGCCGCGACCGTCGGCCTTCGCCTGGTACATGGCCGTGTCGGCGTCGCGCAGCAACGCGTCGGCGGTCACCGGCGGATCGTTGCCCGCGCCACCGTCGTCGAGCTGGGTCCCGGCGATCCCGACCGAGGCGGTGATCACCGCCTCGACCTGCCTGATCCGCAGCGGTTCGTGCACACAGTCGATGATCCGGTCGGCCAGCGCCACGGCCTGCGCGCGGCTTCCCAGCTGGACCACGACGAACTCGTCCCCACCGACCCGGGCGACCGTCGCCGCAGCCGGCAGCGCCGCCCGCAGTCGGGCCGCCACCTGGGCGATCAGCTGATCACCCGCGTGGTGCCCCCACGAGTCGTTGACCAGTTTGAACCCGTCGAGGTCGAGGAAGAACACCCAGACCCCGGCGTCCGCTGGCCGCCGACCGGCGGTGAGCAACCGGCGCACCTCGGCGGCGAGCATCAACCGGTTCGGCAGGCCGGTCAGTGGGTCGTGGGTGGCGCGGTGCTCGTAGCGGCGTTGCGCGGCAGCGTACCCCTGGACGGCGGAGACCGCCCGCATCATCAGCAGCACCACCATGGCAGCACCGCCCACGCCGAGCACCAGCCGGTCGGCCGTCGATCGCCCGGAGACGAAGACGGTGAGCACGAACGGCGCGGCCAGCGCCGGGCCGATCAGCAGCAGCCGCTGCCACGACCAGGCCTGCACCGGCAGCCGGGCCGCCTGGCCGAGGTCGACCACGGAGGGGTGCAGGGCGGCGGCGCCGATCAGCAGGAAGCCGAGCATGAAGGGCAGATCCAGCAGCCGGGAACCGGTGAGCTGACCGGAGACCCCGATGATGGCGTACAGCACGTCGCCGACCACCAGCAGACTCATGGAGGCGACCAGCAGCAGGTAGCTCGGCCGCCGAACGGCGGTGGTGAAGGCCAGGCTGACCAGCAGCAGGATCAGGATCACGTCGAAGATCGGATACAGCGCGGCGAGGGCGGAGACCAGGGCCGGCCGGTCGGCGATGCTGCCCGCCGGCACCGCCAGCAGCAGTACGGAGCACAGCGCCGCACCGATGAAGACGATCAGACCGTCGATCACCGCGTGTGACGGCAGCCGGCCCCGGGTGCGCAGCAGCCCGGCCAGGCCGAGCAGCATGAACAGGTAACCCGGCACGGTGGCGGCGTCGGCGGCCAATGCGTACGGCCCGTCCTGCTCGACCGCCCACGGCCGGGCCAGCGCCCCGGTGAGGAAGCACACGCAGGCGACAGCGAGCAGCCACCAGGCCCAGCGGGGCTGGGCCCGGTGCCAACGGGGGCCCAGGGTCACGGCGAGCGCGCCACCGACCCCGGCGACGGTGAAGGCCGGTCCGGCGATCATCGGCGTGTCGAACGCCGCGTAGAGCACGGCGGCGACAACACCGAAGGCCAGGAACACCAGTGCCGGCAACGACGACGACAAGGCCCGTCCCGTCCCCGGCGCCGCGGGTCGCGTCACGATGGCCCCTGCGCACATGTCATTCACCGGCTGATTCGTCGAACAGGCCGACACCATACCAAGGTGACGGGGCGGTCAGCCTGGTCAGGCCGGGCCCGCCACGGTGGGGCCGATCGGTCGCGGCTGATGGTCGCTGCCGCACCGCCGACCAATCGTCCGTTTGGCGTATGGCTCGGTCGGATATCGCCGGTTTGACGTGCGAAGTCGGTGGATATGTTGACCCGGTGCCTGCCACCCCTCCCTCGCCGGGCCGGCTGCCGTCGCTGACCGGGCTGCGGTTCGCCGCTGCGCTACTGGTCTTCGGCGTGCACGCCTACTCGTTCATCCCGTTGGCTGACCCGCCGGCCGACCGGGTCGCCGGCATCCTGTTCAACGGCGGTGACCTGGGCGTTTCGTTCTTCTTTGTGCTGTCCGGTTTCGTCCTCACCTGGTCGGTCCGCCCCGGCTACCGGCCGGGTCGGTTCTGGTGGGGACGCCTGGCGCGGGTCTACCCGGCGCATCTGGTCGCCCTGGTGCCGGCCGTCGTCGGCCTGATGCTGACAGCACGACTGCCGGACATCTGGCCGCGGCTGCTGGCCTTCTCAGCACCGCTGGTCCAGGCCTGGCATCCGTCGGACGTGTACTACCTGGGGATCAACCCGGTCACCTGGTCGCTGTCCTGCGAAATGGCGTTCTACCTGGCGTTCCCCCTGTTGTACGCGGGACTGCGCCGGCTCGGCACGACGGCGCTGCGGGTCGCCGCCGTCGCCCTGCCGGCCGCCGTCTGGCTGATGCCGGTGGTGGCCGACCTGCTGATCGCGGCGGAACACCGCCGCTGGTTCGTCTACATCTTCCCGCCGGTACGGATGTTGGAGTTCCTGCTCGGCATCGTGCTGGCGCTGCTGGTGCGGCGGGGCGCCTGGCGGGGTCCGGGACTGCGGGTGGCCACCGCTCTGTGGGTGGTGAACTATCTCGCCGTCGAGTGGCTGCCGGCGCAGGCCCGCGACACCGCAGCGACGATCGTGACGATCGGTCTGCTGGTCCCGGCGGCGGCACTGGCCGACCTGCACGGCCGGCGGTCCTGGTGGCGCCACCGGGTCGCGGTCCACCTGGGCGAGGTGTCATACGCGTTCTTCCTGCTTCATCTCGTGGTGATCGTGACCGTGATGCACCTCGTCGGCCGGGACCGGGAGTGGGCCACCGGGCAGGCGGTCGGGTTGACGCTGGCGTTCCTGGTCGGGTCCTACCTGTTGGCGGTGCCGCTACACCGGTGGGTCGAGCTGCCGGCGATGCGTCGACTCAGGCCGACTCCGCCGGCAACTCCGCCCGGACCACCCGAACCGCCGACGCGGGACCGGCGGCAGACCGGGCCGGATCCCCGGCGGGACGCTCTCACCGGTTGACTACGCTCGCCGACGGGGCGGCACCGCCCTCCGACGGGAGGCACCATGGACAGGCGAGTTGGTGGGTTCGACGCACAGCTCGGCGTACGGGCCGAAGAGATCTCCGCGGAGCGGGTGGAGCTGCGGCTGCCGGTGACCCCGGCGCTGCACCAACCGTTCGGGATCGTGCACGGCGGGGCGTACTGCGCGCTGGTGGAGAGCGCGGCGAGCATCGGCGCGGCGACCTGGCTCGGTGACGAGGGCCGGGTGGTGGGGGTGGCCAATCAGACCGACTTCCTGAAGGCAGTCTCCGGCGGGGAACTGATCGCCGTCGGTACTGCGGTCCACCGCGGCTACAGCCAACAGCTGTGGCAGGTTCATATCACCGACGGTGACGGACAACTGGTCGCCCGGGGTCAGGTGCGGCTGCAGAACCTCCGGCCGGGAGGCGGCCGCCGCTCCTGACGCCGTCGGTGGCCCGCCCGATGCGCGACAGCCCGCCCATTGCTGCGGCGATCCGGCGAACCGGACAGCTCTCCGGTCCGTACACACTGGCAGGAGGCGATGAGACATGGGCATCATGGTCAACCCTGCACGCCGTGATACGACCGGTTCCGACCTCTACATCCTGCGCGGTCTGCTGTGGTGCGGTGACCGCCTGTTGATTCCGGCCAGCACCGACGACGGCACCCGCCACTATGCCTGCCCCGACACGGAATGTGACCGTTCCCTGATCAACGCCGAGGAGATCGAACAGCAAGTGTGGCAGCGGTACGTACAGCTGAACGCCGACGCCGCCGACGTGGTCAGTCGCGACCAGCGGCGGGCGGCGCTGGTCGGCGTACTGGCCCGGGTCACCGTCGGCACCAGCCTGGTGGGGCTGGACTACGGCTGGCGGGACTGACCGCCGCCAGGACCGGCACTCACCACCCGAACGGGCCGGTCACCGCACGAACGCTTGCTCACAGCACGAACGCGTCGGTCCACAGCTGCCCGGACCGGCCGGTCAACGCGCCCAGCAACGCGACCGCCTGGCCGTCGGTGAGTGAGGCAACGTAGTCGACGATCGCCCGACCCTGAGCGGCGGCGACCAGGCTGCCGCCCGGGGCGCCGCTCACCCCGGGGACGGCACCGGTGCCGGTGGTCGCCGCCAGCTCCGCCTCGGCCAGCTCGACCAGGTCGTGCAGTCGGCGGGGCAGCCGCCCCTGCTCGTCCGGGTCGGTCACCCAGGCGTGCAGCGCGTCGACCAGGGTGGCCAGCAGATCGGCCTGACCGCGCTGATGCAGCGCCAGGTCCGGCCGGGCGAGGACGAACCGGTGGTGCACGAACTTGAGCACCTGCACCTCGTGCCACTGGGCGGTCGCCAGCAGCACGTGGCCGGAGCGTACCGGCGGGTTGGCAGTGACGCCGATCGCGCCGACCAGTCGCCGGGTCCACCGCGCGGAGAACGTGCTGATGCTTCCCTCCGCTTCGATCGACCCGTCGAACGGCACCATCAGCAGGCCGTCCACCAGCTCCTGACGGACGTGTTCGACGGCGGCGGCGAACGCCTCGTCGGAGGCGATCCAACTGTCCTTGCGGTGCAGCTGGCGGCGGAGCCGCTCGATGGACCGGCCGGGGCGGTGCGCGCTGGCGGCGATCTCCGCGTCGGTGAGCTCCCGCAGCTCGGCGGCGGAGCGCTGCCAGGTGACGAGTTCACCGGCGACCGGGCCCTGCTGCAGTACGCCGACCCGGTGGAAGTCCTCCACGTCGTGGATGGCGTACGCGATGTCGTCGGCGGTGTCCATTATCGAGGCTTCGACGGTCTGTTGCCACGGATCGAGCACCCCGGCGAACGGCGCCCGGGCCTGCCGCAGGTCGGCCGCCTCGGTGGTGTAGGCGCCGAACTTGACCGACCCGACCGCCGGATCGTCGGGCGCGACCGCGGCGCCACGGGGCGCCGGGCGCAGCAGGCTCGGATGCGGCTGCGGATAGGTGCGCCGGGTCCACGGGTACTTGAGCATGGCGGCCCGCACCGCTGCGGTCAGGTCCAGACCGACGGCCGCCTCGCCCCGGATCTCGGTGCTGGTCACGATCCGGTAGGACTGCGCGTTTCCCTCGAAACCGTCCGGCAGACCGAGCCGGTGCCGGGTCACCCGGTCCAACACCCGTTCACCAAGGTGCCCGAACGGCGGGTGGCCCAGGTCGTGGGCGAGCGCTGCCGCCTCGACCACGTCCGGGTCGCAGCCGCCGAGCTCGTCGAGCAGGGTCCGGTACCGCTCGTCGGCGGCCAGTCGCTCGGCGACGGCCCGGCCCACCTGGGCCACCTTGAGGCTGTGGGTGAGCCGGTTGTGCACCAGCAGGCCGGAGCCGCCCGGGCTGATCACCTGGGTCACGCCGCCCAGCCGGGCAAAGAACGGTGAGGAGACGATCCGGTCGCGGTCGGCCCGGAACGGACTCGCCGCCAGATCGCTGGCGGCGGCGGCCCGTCGGCCGAACAGGCGGCGGGCGCGGAGGTCCCCGGCCGGCTCGGTGGCCGACCGGACTGCTGGTGCCGGGTCCACCAGCAGACGCTAACCCGGTGCCGGTGCCGTACCTGGTCCGGGGTGGCATTTCGGCGCTGTCGAAGGACCATTCACCGGTCTCCAACAAAGGAATGGCTTGAGCTGATTGGTCCGGCGTCGTAAGGTTCCGCTTCAGCAAGGTCAACCATCCTTGCCGGGCCGCGCCCGCGGCCCTGCTCGGCTCGCGCACCAGAAACCGCCGCAGGGGACGACTCGATGCGCCGTGCTCGAACTCCGACGGAGTTGACGCTGACCGAGGAGTTCTTCCTGGTTGCGCTCGACGACAGCACCGGCCGGCCGATGGTCGGCCGGGATCTGCTCGGTGCCGGGCTCGCCGGCACCGCGATCGCCACGCTGATCCTCGCCGGTCGTGCCGAGGTCCGCGACGGCCTGCTGGTGCCGGTCGACGGGCAGCCGCTCGGTGACCCGGTCGCCGACCCGCTGCTGGCCGAACTGCGGCTGGAACAGCGCCAACCGGTGCCGGACTGGATCGCCCTGATGCGACCAGGGCTGCCCGGGGTGGTCGCCGAGGATCTGGAGACCCTCGGCGTGCTGCGCACCGAACAGGTCCGCCATCCGGTGACCCGCCGCATGACGACCCGGTTCCCGGCGATGGATCCGGTCCGCGCGGTCGGCCCCCGGGTCCGGCTCGGCCACGCCCTCGGCCGGGTCGTCGCGGTGGACGCCCGGACCGCCGCGCTGGCCCAGATCGTCCGTGCCACCGGCACCGAAGGCTGGTTCGTGACTATGTACGGGGCGACGGTGCGTCGACAACTGACGGCTATCGCGAGCCGGCTCGATCCGCAGCTGACGGCGGTGGTCGACGCGATCAACCACCCGGTGCCACGGTCCCGGCTGGCGGTACGGCTGTGGCCGCAGCGGGACACGTCGATCGCCTGGTGACCTGCGCCGCGGACCGGGTCGCGTGGTGGCGCGACACCGACGGTCGATAGCCGGCAGAATGCTTCCCGGACCACCCACCGTGGTCCCCGGCACCGGCCGCACGACGGGTGCCGGGCCACAGGCATCGGGCCGGACGGGAGCACCCCCGCCCGGCAGCCGGGGAGTTGGAGCGGGGCACGCGACGTGACCACAGGGATTGATCAGCGGATCGCCGAAGAACTGGGAGTACGGGCCGGGCAGGTGGCGTCCGCCGTCGAACTGCTCGATGGCGGCGCGACGGTGCCGTTCATCGCCCGGTACCGCAAGGAAGCCACCGGGATGCTCGACGACGCCCAGCTGCGTACCCTCGAGGAGCGGCTGCGCTACCTGCGCGAGCTGGACGAGCGCCGCGACGCGATCCTGGAGTCGATCCGCAGCCAGGGCAAGCTCGACGAGGCGCTGACCGCGCAGATCATGGCGGCCGACTCGAAGGCCCGGCTGGAGGACATCTACCTGCCGTACAAGCCGAAACGGCGGACCAAGGCGCAGATTGCCCGCGAGGCAGGCCTGGAGCCGCTCGCGGATCTGCTGCTCGGCGATCCGGGTCAGGACCCGCGGACCGCGGCCGCCGGCTACGTCGACGCCGACAAGGGTGTGGCCGACGCGGCGGCGGCGCTCGACGGCGCGCGGGCGATCCTCGTGGAACGCTTCGCCGAGGACGCCGACCTGATTGGTGGGCTGCGGGAGCGGATGTGGTCGCGGGGCCGGCTCACCGCCCGGGTACGCGAGGGACGCCAGACCGAGGGGGCCAAGTTCGCCGACTACTTCGACTTCGCCGAACCGTTCACCAAGCTGCCGTCGCACCGGGTGCTGGCCATGTTCCGGGGTGAGAAGGAGCAGGTCCTCGACCTGACCATGGAGCCGGAGGAGGTGCCGGCCGACGCGGTCGCCGGGCCGAGCAGCTACGAGCCGATCATCGCCGGCCGCTTCGGCGTCAGCGACCAGGGTCGGCCCGCGGACAAGTGGCTGGCCGACACGGTCCGCTGGGCGTGGCGTACCCGGATCCTGATCCACCTCGGCGCTGACCTGCGGATGCGGCTGTGGCAGGCGGCCGAGGACGAGGCGGTCCGGGTGTTCGCGGCCAACCTGCGGGACCTGCTGCTGGCCGCGCCGGCCGGCAGCCGGGCCACGATGGGTCTGGACCCGGGCGTACGCACCGGGGTGAAGGTGGCCGTCGTCGACGCCACCGGCAAGGTGGTGGCCACCGAGACGGTATACCCGCACGAGCCGCGCCGGCAGTGGGACGCCTCCATCGACACGCTGGCAAAGTTGGCCGCCGCGCACCGGGTGGACCTGGTGGCGATCGGCAACGGCACCGCGTCGCGGGAGACCGACAAGCTGGTCGCCGACCTGATGGCTCGGCACCCCGAATTGCAGCTGACCAAGGTGATGGTCTCCGAGGCCGGCGCGTCGGTCTACTCGGCTTCGGCGTACGCCTCCCAGGAGCTGCCGGACCTCGACGTGTCGTTGCGGGGCGCGGTCTCCATCGCCCGCCGGCTGCAGGACCCGCTCGCCGAGCTGGTCAAGATCGACCCTCGGTCGATCGGCGTCGGGCAGTACCAGCATGACATCTCCGAGACGAAGCTGTCCCGGTCACTCGACGCGGTGGTCGAGGACTGCGTCAACGGGGTCGGGGTGGACGTGAACACCGCGTCGGCACCGCTGCTGACCCGGGTCTCCGGCATCGGTGCCGGGCTGGCCGAGAACATCGTGCTGCACCGCGACGCGCACGGGCCGTTCCGGTCCCGGGAGGCGCTGCGGACCGTGGCCCGGCTGGGGCCGAAGGCGTTCGAACAGTGTGCCGGCTTCCTGCGCATCCGCGACGGCGACGACCCGCTCGATTCGTCCAGTGTGCACCCGGAAGCCTACCCGGTGGTCCGTCGGATCCTCACCGAGACCGGCAGCGACCTGCGGACGTTGATCGGCGACACGAAGTCGTTGCGCCGGATCAGGCCGGAGAAGTTCGTTGACGCCGTGTTCGGTCTGCCGACGGTCACCGACATCCTCGCCGAGTTGGAGAAGCCGGGCCGCGACCCGCGTCCGGCGTTCCGTACCGCCACCTTCGCCGACGGCGTGGAGACCCTCGCCGACCTGCGGCCCGGCATGGTCCTGGAGGGCGCGGTGACCAATGTGGCCGCGTTCGGCGCGTTCGTGGACGTCGGGGTGCATCAGGACGGTCTGGTGCACGTGTCGGCGATGTCGAAGACCTTCGTCAAGGATCCCCGCGACGTGGCCAAGCCCGGTGACATCGTCCGGGTGAAGGTGCTCGACGTGGACGTCGCCCGCAAACGTATCTCGTTGACGCTGCGGCTGGACGACGAGCCGGGTGCCGGGCGAGCGCCGGGGCAACGAAACGGTGCGGACGGTGGCCGGGGCGGCCCCGGCCGGGGCGGGCAGCCCCGGCAGCAGAGTCGCGACGGCAAGGGCGGCCGCGGTGACCGGGATGGCCGCGGCGGCAGGGACGGTCGGGGCGGGCAGCGCGGCGGGGGCCAGCCCGAGGGTGCGCTCGCCGACGCGCTGCGCCGGGCGGGTCTAGCCTGACCGGTCGGTCTGTACGCGAGGGGTCGGGACGGTTGCCGTCCCGACCCCTCACCGGTCAGGTGCTCGACGAATAGGTGAGGAAGAAGTTGTTCGGTGCCTGCGAACCTCCGGCGTTGAAGCAGATCACGTTGCGAACCAGCGCCGTGTTGGCGGACAGCACCCACGGTGTCTGCAGGTTGCAGTAGTCCGGGCTGGTGCCGAGCGCGGTGACCTGCACGGTGCTCGCCGGGACACCCACCGACGGCAGTGTCACCAGGTACTGCCCGACGCCGGAGACCGCGATGCTGTTGGCCCCACCGGCGGAGTTGAAGTTGGTCGACCCGCCGAAGGGCGAACTCAGCAGGTAGGCGAACCGGGTCGGCGGCACCGAGCCGAAGATCGGCCGCTCCCGGTGGTAGGTCAGGTTGAAGTAGCTGTCGATGAACGACCCGGCTGGGTCGAAGCAGAACACGTACGCCAGGATCGCGCCGCCGCTGGGGGACCACTGGGCGATCTTGCACCGCCGAGGACCGAACGGGTGCTCGGCGGTGGCCTGCAGGTTGCCGTCCAGCAGGGCGGTGCCGAGTCCGTTGAGCTTCACCTCGTAGAAGCCGGTGCCGAGCTGGGTGACCGTGTTGCCGGCACCCATCGAGTTGTAGGACGACAGCATCGCCCCGACCGGGTTCGCCCTGACGTAGCCGAACGCGTCCGACCCCGGCGGCAGCATCCCGGAGGCGGAGGTGTAGTCGACGACGAACCGGGCGTTGTCCGGTACGCCACCGGGCCGGTAGCACTGCACGATCACCATGTGGTCAGGTCCGGCGGGGGCGTTCGAGACCACCTGGCACCATCGTGGTGCGTTGTCGACCGTGGTGACGTGAACGACACCGTTGGGTGAGGCAGCCAGCGGGAACCGCACCTGGTAGCGCCCGACACCGACCTGGTCGACGGTCGCCCAGAGCGCGGGTGCGGTGGCCTTCCAGCTGCCCCACTGCCGGGTGGTGTCGAGGATGGTGCCGGGTGCCGGGGTCGGCGTGTGCAGGTAGGCGAAACCCCAGCGGTCAGCGACGGCCGCCTGAGCCGGCGCGGCGGCTCCTACCACGGCGGCGGTGGCGGTCAGTAGCCCGGTGGCGAGCAGGGCGATGCCACGGCGGACCAAGCCGCGGCCGTTGTCGGATCCAGTGCGGACAGACACCGGTCCACCTCCATTCACAAGGAGCGATATCTAGCCAGCCTAATGAACACACCACGTGCCCGTACAGTTATTGACCGTGATCTGATTTGATGCGGCATCCGGTCCGGCTCACAATCCGGGAATCACCCGCCAGCAGCGACTTTTACCTGATCCGTACCGGAAACTGATGCGGTCGTTTACCGGTCACGTCAAGATGGGCGGGTGACCGCAGCACCGCAACCAGACCGGGGACTGGTGCTCGTCGTCGAGGACGAACAGCCGATCGCCGACCTGATCCGGCTCTACCTCACCCGCGACGGGTTCGGCGTACACGTGTGCGCCGACGGTGACAGCGGGCTGGCCGCCGCCCGACGGCTGCGCCCGGTGCTGGCCGTGCTGGACATCGCGCTGCCCGGCATCACCGGCACCGAGATCTGCCAGCGGCTGCGCGCCGACGACGACTGGACCCCGGTCATCTTCCTCACCGCCCGCGACGACGAGATCGACCGGGTCGTCGGCCTCGAGCTGGGCGCCGACGACTACGTCACCAAACCGTTCAGCCCTCGCGAACTGGTCGCCCGGGTGCGGGCCATCCGCCGCCGCAGCCTCGGCCCGCCCGGCGGTCGACCGGTCCGTACCGTCGGTGGCGTCACCCTCGATCCGGCCCGGCGCACCGTCACCGCCGACTCCCACCCGGTCGTCCTCACCTCCACCGAGTTCGACCTGCTGGACCACCTGATGCGACGGCCCGGACGGGTCTACACCCGGGAGGAGCTGCTCTCCGCCGTCTGGGGTTACGCCGCCCAAGCCGGCACCCGCACCGTCGACGTGCACGTCGCCCAGGTCCGGGCCAAGCTCGGCACCGCCGCCACCGTGATCCGCACGGTACGCGGCGTCGGCTACACCGCCGATGGTTGAGCCGGAACAGACCTGGCAGCGGTCCGGCTGGCGCCAGCTCACCGGCACAATCACCGCCCGTACCGTCGGGGTCGCCTGCGCGGTCGCCCTGCTGTCGGTGCTGGTCACCGCGGCGGTCGCCATCCCGCTCGGGGTCCGGGGCACGGAACGCGGCGTCCGCGCCTCGCTGGCTGCCAAGGCCGACCTGGTCGCGGCGGCCGTCACCGACGCCCCGACCGGCACGCGGACGGCTCTCGCCGGCCGGCTGACCGGCGAACTCACCGACCAGGGCATCGAAGTGCTGCTCGTCCGGCCAGGCGAGACGGTGCCTCGGCAGCTGCCCGGCCAGGTGGTCCGCCGGCTCGCCGCCGGTGCGCCGGTGACCAGCCGCCGGCCGGCCCGCGTCGACGGCCAGCCGACCCTGATCGAAGGACGGCCCACCGGCGACGGCACGGCGGTGGTGCTGCTCCAGCCGGTACGACCAGGAGTCGGCCGGCTGGTCTGGAGCAACCTGTGGCTGGCGTTGGCCGCCGGGCTCACCGCCGGCCTGATCGCCGGGGTGCTGCTCGCCGCCCGGCTGTCCCGGCCGATCCGGGCCGCCGCACACGCGGCGCAGCGGCTGCGCGCTGGGGACCGCACCATCCGGGTACCGCTGGATCCGCCCGTCGAGGCCGAGCAGTTGGCCCGCGCGCTCAACGACCTCACCGCCGCGCTCGCCGTCAGCGAGGCCCGGCAACGGGATTTCCTGCTGTCCATCTCGCACGAGCTGCGCACCCCGCTGACCATCCTGCGCGGGTACGCCGAGGCGATCGCTGACGGGGTGGTGGACCCCGACGGAGCCGTGCGTACCGGGCAGATCATGCTCGGTGAGGCGCAGCGGCTGGACCGCTTGGTCGGCGACCTGCTGGCGCTGGCCCGGCTGGAGGCCTCCGACTTCGCCCTGGAACTGGTCGACGTCGACCTCGGCGCGCTGCTCACCGACGCCGTCGACGCCTGGCGGCCCCGGTTCACCGGCAACGGGGTGACGGTCGACCTGACCCCACCGGCGACGCCGGTGGCCGTCCACACCGACCCGGGGCGGCTCCGGCAGGTCGTCGACATCCTGCTGGACAACGCGCTGCGGGTGGTGCCGGCCGGCGGCACCGTACGGCTCGGCGTACCGCCGGAACCGGCGACCGGGCAGGCTGGATCCGCCGCCGGGCAACCGGACTTCGTCGCGGTGCAGGTGCACGACGACGGACCGGGGTTCACCGACGGCGACCTCGCGGTGATCTTCGAACGCGGTGCGCTGCACCGCCGGTACCGGGGCGAACGGTCGGTCGGCACCGGGATCGGGCTGGCTTTGGCCGCCGGGCTGACCCACCGTCTCGGCGGGCGGATCAGTGCCGGTCACTCCCCCGGCGGCGGTGCCGTGTTCACGGTACGGTTGCCGCGCAGGACGGCCCGGTAGCTCGGCTGCCTCCGTCGGACCGACGGCGCCTTACCTGATCCGAACATCGACCTGACGGTGGCTTCGTGTCGGTGGCCGATGCTGACCACATGAGAAGTTCAGTTGGTACGAAGGCATTCACCGGTGCTGCGGCGGGGGCGGTCGCGATCCTGGCCCTCACCGGCTGCGGGTCCGGCGGCTCGTCCGACGGCTCCCGCACCGCTGCGGATCCACTCCCGGTCGCTGCGGTCGACACCGTCGACTACAGCGACTTCGGTCTCTCCAGCGACGACCGGCCCGGCTGGTGGGACGGCCGCCGTGGCCCGTGGGGGCGACCCGGCCCACGCGTCGGCTGGCTACGCGGCCTCGGGGCGGGCGGTGCCGGTCTGCACGGCGAGATGACCGTACAGACCGACGGCGGGCCGCGCACGCTCGTCGTGCAGCGCGGCACGGTCGACTCCATCGACGGCAGCACGATCAGCGTCGAGTCGGTGGACGGCTTCGTCCTCGACTGGACCTGCGCCGACGAGTGCCGGGTGATCGACGACGGCGACGAGGTCAAGCTGTCCGGTCTCGACGTCGATGCCGAGGTCGGCGTCCGCGGACTCCGTGACGGCGAGGAACTGCTCGCCCGGATCGTGCTGCGACCCGAATCGGACTGACCCGCACGTCGCAGTGACCTGTAGTGACCCGTAGTGACCCGCACCTGCTGGCACTCGGCCCACGCGGTGGACTCCGGTCCCACGGCAGCCGCGTGGGCCGCGGTCGATCCGGGCGTCGAGTGCCTTGCCGCGCCGGTCCGGCACCCGGATCGCCGACCCTCCTACAGCGTGATCTGCCAATTCTGCTGCAGGAACTGACGCAGCGCCGCGACGCCCGGTTCCACCGCCGCCCGATACGCTCCGGACCTCGCTTCCAGAACGTTCCGAATTTCCTCGTCGTCCAGCACATCTACGCCATTGGTCAGACTCGTGACCTCGTACAGGTAGACGTTTCCGTTTTCGGTCTTACCGTGCAGGACATGCCCGTGCTCGTGCCAGATCACCGCTGAACGGTAGGCCATGGTACCGTCGAAGACCGCTTCCTGGATCACCAGCGTGTCGAGCGCGACGGTGCCGATGATCCCGTCCCAGGCCACATCGTCCTCGACGTACTTGCGGACCTCCGGTGCGGCCATCTGCTTCTTCACCCAGTTCACCTGGATCGCCGACTTCAGACAGATGGCCGGGTTCTCGGCCGTGCCGACGGACATCGACTGCGGAACGACGACGACGTTCACGCCGTCGGCGACCTGCGCCAAAATGGCGCTTGCCTGCTGCAGCATGGCATCGCTGATCATGTGCCGTACTCCTGTCTCGACGGATGTGGAGATTGCGGTCAGCCCACGGCGATCACTCACCCGTCGCATGTCGGAGAGGGCGCGCTGAGCAAACAGACCGGACAGACTCGAATAGCGGTCGCCCGAATGCCGGGAGAACTTCGAATCCATTTCGACACTAGTCGGGCGACACCCGTGGCCACCAGACTCAGTACGGTCCGGATCACGACAAGGCGGGGACGCGAGGACCGGTGGATGCGACGGCGACGGCCTGCCGACTGCCCCGAACTGCGGGATACGCTCCGACGATGCGGGTGAGCGGGCACGCTGCGGCGGCGGGCACAGCGGTGCCGATAGCGGCGCCACGGCTGGTGGGACGGTCCGGTGAGGTGGCGGCGGTGGCCACGGCGCTCACCCGTCCCCCGGCGGTGGTCCTGCTGGAGGGTGAGGCGGGGATCGGCAAGAGCCGCCTGGTCCGGGAGACGTCGACCACTGAGACCGGTCCACGCCCCGGCACTCTGCTGGCGGTCTGCCCACCGCTACGCGAATCGCTCACCCTCGCGCCCATCGTGGACGCGCTGCGCGATGTCCGGCCACGGCTGACCGGGATACGGCTGAGCGCGTTGGCCGGGGCGCTGCGCCCACTCCTGCCGGAATGGTCGGCCGAGCTGCCGCCGCCACTGGACCCGGTGGACGACGCAACCGCCGCCCGGCACCGGCTGTTCCGGGCATTGGACGAGCTGATCCGCGCGCTCGACATCGACCTGCTCGTCGTCGAGGACGCGCACTGGGCCGACGAGGTCACCCAGGAGTTCCTGGTGTTCCTCGCCGCCCGCGCGGCACCTGGCGGGCCGAGCCTGCTGGTCACCTACCGCCCCGAGGAGGTCGACGACCACTCGCTGCTGCTGCGGCTGTCCCGGCCGGCGTCCGGAGGCGGCGCCCGGCTGCGGATCACCCTGGCGCCGCTGGACGTCGCCGACACGGCGGCGATGGTCTCGTCGATGCTGGACGGCAATCCCATGTCGACTGAGTTCGCCACCTTCCTGCACCAGCGCACCAGCGGCGTGCCGCTGATGGTCGAGGAGTCGGTACGCCTGCTGTGTGACCGGGCCGACGTGGTGTTCCGGGACGGACGCTGGGTGCGGTTGAGCCTGAGTGAGCTGCAGGTGCCGGCGTCGGTACGGGACTCGACCCGGGAACGGGTCGGGCGGCTGACCCAGGCCGCACAGCGGGTGCTGCGCGCCGCCGCCGTCCTCGGCGAACCCGCCGACGAGGCCACCCTGGCGGCCACCGCCGGCCTGCTGACCCGGGCCTGCCGGGCCGGACTGGCCGAGGCGGCCACCGCCGGCCTGCTGGACAGCGACGAACGTGACCACCCCGGCGGCGGCCGGTGGCGGTTCCGGCACGTCCTCGCCGCCACCGCCGTCTACGAGGCCATCGCGCACCCCGAACGGCGTACGCTGCATCTGCTGGCCGGACAGGCGGTCGAGGGTCTGAATCCGCCGCCGGTCGCCCAGCTGGCCCGACACTTCCGCGAGGCCGGTGACGTGGCGCGCTGGGCCCGGTACGCAGAGGCCGCCGCCGATCGGATGATCGCCTCCGGCGACCACACCACCGCCGCAGTCACCCTCGACGAGCTGCTGACCGTGGCGGAACTGGCGGCACCGGACCGGGCCCGGATCGCCCGTACCGCCGCCGTCGCCGCGCTCGGCCGCCGCGAACCGGTCGACGACATCTACCACCGGGTGGTCGCCACCCTCCGGGCCGTACTGGAGTCGACCGAGCTGACCGCACGGCAGCAGGCCGACATCCGCAACCCGCTGGGCCGGCTGCTGATCATCGGCGGTGAGGCACAGGCCGCGCTCACCGAACTCGGCCGGGCGGTGGAGCACCTGGCCGACCCGGTGGAGGCGGCCCGTGCGATGACCTACCTCGGCTGGGCGTACGCCGGCCCGTGGCCGGCCGCCACCCATCTGCGGTGGCTGCACCGGGCCGCCGAGCTGATCCCGCGGATCCCGTCCGCCGCCGACCGGATGTCGCTGGCCGGCAACCGGGCGGCGGCGCTGCTGATGCTCGGCGAGCCGCAGGCCTGGGAGGTGGTGGCCGGGCTGCCGACCGATGGCGCGGCGCCGGCCGAACGACGTGACATCGCCCGGATCCACGCCAACGTCGGCACCGGGGCGCTGATCTGGGGCCGGTACGCCGACGCCGGGCGGCACCTGTCGGTGGCGCTGACTCTCGCCGACGCCGAGGATCTGGTCCGGCTGCGTTACAACGTCCTGGTGGAACAGGCCAACCTGGACTGGTTCACCGGCCGGTGGGACGGCCTGGCCGACCGGGCCGCCCAACTGGCCGAGGTGGACCGCGACCGGCCGGGCGTCTATCTGGCGAGTCTGCGGCTGGCCGGACGGCTGGCCGCAGCCACCGGTCAGCTACGCCACGCCGAGCAGCAGTTCCAGGTGGTGCTGGACGAGGCGGCCCGGCGCGGCGCGGTCGACGACACGGTGGAGCCGGCCGCCATGCTGGCCCGGCTGTGGCTCGACGACGGGCAGGCCGATCGGGCGGTACGGGTCACCGATGGTCCGATCGGGGCGGTCGCCGCCAAGCGGGTATGGGTGTGGGCCACCGACATCGCCCCGGCGCGGGTGGCGGCGCTGCTCGCCGCCGGCCGGCCGGACGAGGCGGCCGAACTCGTGCGTCGATTCGCCGGCGGGCTACGCGGGAGGGCCGCGCCGGGCCCGGCGGCCGCGCTGGCGGTGTGCCGGGCCGCGCTGGCCGACGCAGCCGGTGACCATGACCGGGCGGCGGCCGGCTTCGACCGGGCCGCCCGCGCGTGGGCGGCGCTGCCGCGCCCGTACGACGCCCTACTCGCCCGGGAGCGGCAGGCTTTGGCGTTGCTGGCCGCCGAGCGGGCCGAGCCGGGACGGGCTCTGCTGGTCGAGGTGTACGACGGTCTGGCCGACCTCGGCGCGCGCGGTGCCGCCGACCGGGTGGCGCGACGGCTGCGCGAACACGGCGGGGAGGTGCCGCGCCGGTGGCGGGGCGGCCGCAAAGGGTACGGCGACCGGCTGTCCCCGCGCGAGCTGGACGTGGTCCGGTTGGTGGTGGCCGGGCACACCAACCGGGAGATCGGCCGGATCCTCGCCAAGTCGTCGGCCACAGTGGATCAGCAGCTGCGATCGGCGATGCGCAAGCTGCGGGTGTCCAGCCGTACCGCGCTGGCGGTCGCCGCCGTGGAGGCCGGCGTCCTCACGGCGGACGACTGAAACGGCCCGGCAACCCGGTTGAAACCGGATCGGGCACATCGACCGCGACCGGTCGATTCTTTGACGTATCTGCTGGATAGCTAACGATCCGCCGGCTCAGCAGCATGACTTGCATGCACGAGCCACCAGGGCGGTCAACGGATGAACCCGCGCCCGAATCCGACCCCGAATCCGAGCGACCCGTACCCGGCGGACCCGAGGCGGGCGCGGACGCGGCACCCGACGGTGGCACCGGTACCTGCGCGACCTGCAGCGCGGAACGCCGTGACCCGTACCAACCCCTGTGAGGGCACGGCGTGCCCACCCGCGTGGCCGATCCCACGGAAGGAACCCCCAATGAGACCCATCGCACGAGCGTTGTCGCTGGTGCTGCTGGCCGGTGTGGCGTTGGCCGCACCGAATCCGGCGGCGGCGGCACCCCGGCCCGGCCCGGATCCGGGCGGTGACCCGGCGCGCGGCGTCGCCGACAAGATCCAGCCCGAGCTGGAGCGGTCGCTGCAGTCCGACGGCGCCACCGACCTGTGGATCCGGTTCGCCGAACGGGCCGACCTGGCGCAGGCACGGCAGATCGACGACTGGACGGCGCGCGGCGAGGCGGTCGCCGAGGCGCTGCGAACCACCGCCGCCACCAGCCAGACCAGTGTCCGACACCTGCTCGACACCGAGGGCGTTACCTACCAGGCATTCTGGGCCAGCAACGCGATCTACGTACTGGACGGCTCGTCGATGCTGGCCCAGGAGCTGGCGGCCCGGCCCGACGTCGAAGGCCTCTACCAGCCGGTCGAGTACCAGCTGATCGAGCCGACCCCGGACGAGCCGGTCCGCGACGACGCCGACGGTGCGGGCGTGCGTGGCACCCAGGCCGAGGACGTCGAGTGGGGCATCGCCAACATCAACGCCGACGACGTGTGGGAGCAGTTCGGCACCAGGGGCGCCGGCATCACCGTCGCCAATCTGGACACCGGTGTCCAGTTCGACCACCCGGCGCTGGTCGCCCAGTACCGGGGCAACCTGGGCGACGGCACGTACGACCACAACTACAACTGGTTCGACGCGGACAGCAGGTGCGGCGCGGCCCCGTGCGACCGGGGCTCGCACGGCACCCACACGATGGGCACGATGGTCGGCGACGGCGGCACCGGCAACCGGATCGGCGTCGCGCCCGATGCGAACTGGATCGCGGCGAACGGCTGCTGCCCGACCGACGCGGCGCTGGTCGCCTCCGGCCAGTGGCTGCTGGCACCGACCGACCTCGACGGGCAGAACCCTGACGCCGGCAAACGTCCACACATCATCAACAACTCGTGGGGCAGTACGCAGCCCTCGCTGGACCCCTTCATGGAGGACGTGTCGCTGGCCTGGGACGCCGCCGGCATCCTCGGCATCTGGTCCAACGGCAACAGCGGCGCGCAGGGCTGCCAGTCCAGTGGGTCGCCCGGTAGCCGCTCCGTGAACTACTCGGTCGGCGCGTACGACGTCGACAACGAGATCGCCTACTTCTCCGGCCGCGGTCCGGGCCAGGACGGCGAGTTCAAGCCGAACATCTCCGCACCCGGGGTCGCGGTCCGCTCGTCCGGACCAGGCGACAGCTACTACAGCGAGAACGGGACCTCGATGGCCGCCCCGCACGTCGCCGGCACGGCGGCACTGCTGTGGTCCGCAGCCCCAGCACTGATCGGTGACACCGACGCGACCCGGGAGCTGTTCGACCGTACCGCGATCGACACCGCCGACCCGCAGTGCGGCGGCACCGGAGCGGACAACAACGTGTACGGCGAAGGCCGCCTCGACGCGCTGGCGCTGCTGGAAGCGGCTCCGGTCGGCGACACCGGGACCCTGTCCGGTGTGGTCACCGACGCGGCGACCGGCGCGCCGGTCGAGGGCGCGACGGTGACCATCGGCGGCGAGACGGTCCGGGAGCGGGTCACCGCGGCGGACGGCTCCTACTCGGTCCGGTTGACCGTCGGGACCTACCCGGTGACGGTCACCGCGTTCGGCTACGCCGAACGGAGCACCGAGGTGACCGTCACCCTGGGCGGGACGACGATCGAGGACGTCTCGCTGACCGCGCTGCCGACGATGGCACTGAGCGGGCTGGTCCGGGACGGTTCCGGGCACGGCTGGCCGCTGTACGCCAAGGTCAGCGTGGCCGGCACCGAGGTCAGCACCTTCACCAACCCGTTCAACGGCCGGTACCGGCTGGTCCTGCCGACCCACGCGACGTACACCCTGGTGGTGGAGCCGCAGTACGACGGCTACGGCACCGTCGAGCAGCCGGTGCAGGTGCACGGCGGCAACCGAACCATGGACGTGGCCGCGCCGGTGCAGCGGTGCGCGTCCGCGCCCGGCTACGCCTTCTCCGCCGGGATCGGGATCCTCGGCGACGAAGCCGGAAAGATCGGCACCTTCCTCGACGACCAGGGCGTCCCGACCACCGAGGTCGGCTGGGACACCGACGTGTCCGGCTACGACGCGATCATCGTCAACCGGCCCAGCAACCCCGGCGAGGAGACGTTCCTGCGGTTCCTGGCCGACACCGACGCGGCCGGCGTGGGTGTGCTGTTCCTGGACACCTGGTCCAACGTGGGCGGTAACGGCATCTACATGCTCAGCCAGTACACCGGTAACCCGGGGGCCCGCAGCAGCGGCATCGTCTACGATACCGAGGGTGACCTGTCGTACCAGGTGATGCAGGAACACCCGGTGGTGGAAGGGTTCCCGCTCGGCGGGCGGATCGCCTTCGACGAGACGGACAACTACTCCAAGTACTACGGCTTCTTCGACGCGTACGGCGGCGAGGGGCGGATGGTGATCGCCAACGCCGTCACCTCGGAGGTCGGTACCGTCGGAGTCGGCATCGGGGTGCAGCAGCGGACGAACAACCGGCACGTGCTGCTGTCGATGCACGCGGCCAGCTACAACACCGGGCCGCAGACCTGGCACGACGACAGCGCCCGGGTCTTCAGCAACGCGGTGGACTGGATCGCCGAGACCGAGTTCGAGTGTGTGAAGGTCGAAGGCGGGCTGGCCGTCGGCTTCGTCCGGGACGCCAACACCGGCACCGGGCTGGCCGACGCCGAGGTGACGCCGGTGGACGGCTCCGTCGGCACCCGTACCGTCGCGACGCCGCAGGACCCGGACCTCGACGACGGCTTCTACGCCCTGTTCTCCCCCGCCGGCCGGCACCGGATCACCGCTTCGGTGAACCAGTACGCGGAGCTGGCCCGATGGGCAGAGGTCACCGAGGACTGGGTCACCCGGCACAACTACAAGCTGGCGGCCGGACGACTGACGGTGACCGGCTCGCCGGTCGAGGCGACGGTGCCGCTCGGCGGAGCGACGACCGCCGAGGTCACGGTCACCAACACCGGCGGCGCGCCCGCCGAGGTGGAGCTGAGCGAACGAGCCGGTGAGTTCGAGATCCAGCGTGCCGACGGTTCGCGGGCGGCGTCGCGCCAGATCGCGGCGGCCGCCGGGGCACCGACCCGCCGGATTCCGCTGGACGCGCCGATCGAGCAGCTCGCCGGGGCCGCGTCGGCGACGGTGTTCGGACCGGGTGCCGCACCGGCGGCGACCCCTGCGGCTGAGCCGTGGCTCAGCCTGCCGGGGCTGCCCCGGACGGTGATGGACAACAGCGCGGTCACCGT
The DNA here is from genome assembly GCF_056160425.1 of Micromonospora sp. ABR4_055. NCBI lineage: Bacteria > Bacillati > Actinomycetota > Actinomycetes > Micromonosporales > Micromonosporaceae > Micromonospora > Micromonospora sp. ABR4_055. Next base: position 13,410 of record NZ_JBSWXD010000031.1, on the reverse strand, counting down.
CGACGGCAAGTTGTACTCGTTCGGCGGGTCCAGCGGATTGTCGTCGCTGGCGCAGGTGTACGTCTACGACCCGGTCACCCAGGCCTGGTCCCGGCTCGACGACATGCCGCACGGTGCCCGCAGCCAGGCCGCCGAAGGCGTCATCGGCGACAAGGTCTACCTGGTCAGCGGGTGGAGCACGTTGAACACCGACACGCTGATCTTCGACCCGGCCACCGGCGGGTGGAGCACGGGTGCCGACGTGCCGGCCGCGTCGGCCGCCGCCGGATCGGCGGTGCTCGACGGCGAGTTGTACGTGGTCGGCGGCTGCACCACGACCAGCTGCGCCCCGTACAGCGACCAGGTGTTCCGCTACGACCCCCGGGCCGACGCCTGGGACACCGTCGCGAGCTACCCGGTGCCGATCGCCTGGCAGTCCTGCGGCGCGGTCAGCGGCGGGATCGTCTGTGCCGGTGGACTGTCCGACAGCCAGCCGGTGACCGCCAGCTATTCCTACGACCCGGCCAGCGACTCCTGGACGCAGGTGGCGGACCTGCCGGTGAACCTGTGGGGTTCGGCGTACCACACCGCCGACAACCAGCTGCTGATCTCCGGTGGCGGCACCGGCACCCAGGCGATCACCAACGAGGGGTACGCCTACGACCCGGCGACCGACGCGTGGTCGCCCCTGCCGACGGCGAACAGCCCCAGCTTCCGGCCGGGCAGCGCCTGCGGGCTCTACCGGGTCGGCGGATCGGCGATCTCCGGATTCCAACCGACCAGCACAGTGGAACTGCTGCCCGGCTTCGACCAGTGCGGGTCGATGACGGACACCGAATGGTTGACGGTGGACCCGGGCACCGCCACGATCGCCCCCGGCGAAAGCCTCACGGTGACGCTGACCCTGACCGCCGAGGTGGCCCAGCCGGGCACCTACACCACCGGCGTCACCGTCTTCGAGGACACGCCGTACGCGGTGGACACGGTGCCGGTGACGATGACCGTCACCCCGCCGGACACCTGGGGCAAGATCACCGGTACGGTCTCCGCCGTGGGCTGTGACGGCGACCTGACCCCGATCACCGGGGCGACGGTGCAGCTGAGCACGTGGACGATGGAGCTGCCGTTGACCACCGACGCCGACGGCGGCTACGCCCACTGGCTCGACCACCGGCACAACCCGGTCACGATGATCGTGGCAAAGGACGGCTACATGCCGCAGACCCGCCAGACCCAGGTCACCGCCGGTGACGTACGGGTCGAGGACTGGGCACTGCGCCAGGTGTGCGGCCGATCGGCGGGAGCGCTGGAGACCAGCTGACCCGTGACCCGGCTCGCCGGTAGATGACCCGTCGACGGTGAGCCGCCCCGAGCGTACGCCCCGAGGTGACCCCTCGGGGCGTACGCCATTGTCGGCCGACTAAACGGCTCACCGGCTCACCGGCTTCCTGCTCGCGGGCCGGCGGCGGACCAGTGCGGGCAGCCACGGCAGCACCGCCACGAGGGACAACAGCGCCAGCAGCGGCAGCCGCCACGTCCAGGAGACACCGGCCGGCGGCGGATCAACGGCGGCGGCGACCCACGGCCGCGCGGACTTCGACCAGGCGAGGAACGCGTCACCGATCGGCATCAGCCCGAACGCGTACCGCCGGGTGTTCGGGGTGTCGACCGGTAGGCCGGCGAAATCGCCGTAGCTGGCCAGCGCGGCGGCCAACGCCGCGTCGCCGTGCACCTGGGCCGCGCCGAGGGTGACCACGGTGGCCGACAGGCTCACCCCCAGCGGCAGCGGCCCCGAGTCGACGTCGGCCGGGCCGCTGGTGCCGGCCCGGTACTCCAGCACCGCCGGGCCGAGCCGCAGCGGCGCGGCCACGAACCCGTCCCGGAAGGTCAGGTACTGCTCGCGGGCGAACGCCGGGTCGATCTCCGGCCGGAACCGGTGGATCAGGCTCTGTGAGGTGCCGCGGGCCACCTCGGCCGGTGCCCCGGTCACCGGGTCGACGCGGTGCGGCAGCAGGCCGGTGGCCGGGTCGAGACGCTGCCGTACGCCGGCCAGCCACCGCGCCACCGTACCGTCGAAGCGGCCCGGCAGCAGACTGTCGTGCAGCCGCAGCGACGCCACCGCCACCGTGGAGTCCACCGGCCAGGCCTGCCCGTGGTACGCCGGCAGGTACGGCGACCCGGTCGTGTCCAGGGTGGTGTCGAAGGCCGCGCCGAGGTCCGCCGCGGCCTCGGTGAACCGGGCCAGCTCGCCCCGGTCCCGACCGCCCGGCGGTTGCAGGCTGAGTACGCCGCCGCGCAGCCAGTTCGTCCAGCCCTGGTAGAACACGCCGTACGCCGGGGTGAGATCGGCGGGAAACGGCGCCCGGCCGGCGGGTGACTCCAGTCTGGTCAACGCCCACCGGGCCTCGGCCAGCGCCTCGGGTCGCGCACCGGCTGGAGAGGACTGGGCGATGGACAATGGCAAACGGATCCGCGACCTCCTGGACAACGGTGACCGATCGCACAGCCGCGGCGATGTCGACGCCGCCATCCGTGCCTACCTGGGCCGACCACCTCCCCGGCTGACGCCGGGACTGGAGGAGGTCAACGCTCGTAGTGGTACCGGCAGGCGACGATCTCGACGTCCTCCTTGGTGATCCGGTACACGAGTCGGTGTTCGCGATCGATCCGGCGGGACCAGAATCCGGACAGCTCGCCACGAAGGGGCTCCGACTTGCCGATGCCCTCGCAACCGTTACGCATCACGTCGGCGATGAGGTCGTTGATGCGTTTGATCAACTTTCGATCCGTATGGCTGAGGTACTGGGCCCATGCTGTCGCGGTGAAAACCAGTCTCACGCAACGTCCCGTCCGGCGGTTGGATCGACGAGCTGCTGCTCCTGCGCGTCGCCGTTTTCCAGCTCTGCGATCGATCGCCGCAGGGCTGCGGCGTTGCTCGGGTTACGGAGCAGGTACTCGGTCTCCTTCATCGACTCGTACTCGGCGAGCGGCACGATGACGACCGGCTCATGACCCGACCGGGTCACCACGACCTCCTCGGCGTCGTTGACGACGCTGTCGAGCTCGGCAGCCAGATTCTGCCTCAGCTGGGTGAAGTTCACCGTCCGCATGATCACCTCCGCACAGGTACAGAAAATTGTACCTGAAGCGGCGTTCTGCTCATGCCCGACGGTCGGGTCGGTCGCCCGTCGCGTCGGCGATCATGCGGTGGCCCTGGGCTTCGAACCGCTCGTCGCCCACCCGGTAGGCCCACGCGGCGGTGCCGATCGCCTCCCGGACCTGGGTGCGGTGCCATGCGTCGGCCGTACGCGGATCGGGGCCGTAGCCGTCGAGGAACGCCGCTTCGAGGCCCGGCGTACGGCGGAAGTCGTTGACGGCCAGCCGGGCGAGGTCGGTGTACGCGGGACGCAGCGCCGCGCGGCCGAAGTCGATCACACTGACCACGCCACCGTCGACGAGCCAGTTGCGCGGATGCCAGTCGCCGTGGGTGGGCACCAGGGTCGCCGACGGCGTCGGCCAGCTGGCGATCTCGGCGCGCAACCGCCGTACCGTGTCGTCGTCGATCCGGTGCGGGCCGGCAAGCCAGGACAGCGACTTGTCGTTCTCCCGCCGCTCGTGGTCATCGTCGGTGACGGCAATCTGGGCGTGCAGCATCGCCAGCAGTTCGCCGGCCTGCCGGTGGACGTCCGGGTCGTCGGCGTGCCCGCTGCCGAGCGCCAGCTCACCCGGCAGGAACCGGGTGACCAGCAGCTTCGCCTCGGCACTGCCGTACGCCAACGCCGGAGCGCGGCCGATCCTGGTCCACGGGCGCAGCCAGTGCCGGTGGGCGTGCAGTTCGCGGGCGAGGTGATGGTCACGGTCGCCGCCGGCCTTGACGATGAACCGCGACCCGGCATGCGTCACCTCCAGGACGGTGGTCGCCACCAGGCCCCAGCTGTGGTCCCGCTCGACGCTCACGCCGGGCAGCCAGCGGTCCAACAACGACCGCTGCTGCCCGGTGAGTGTGCCGAGCGCCGGGTCGACAGCCCCGGATCCTACGGGCGGGCGCGCTGATCTACGGACAGGCGGCCACGTCGACGGCGATGGGCTGACGACTGTCCAAGTGCGTTGCGCGTATGTCGCACCCGAGCCTGCCGAATGCCGAGGCTTGTCAGTTCGTGCAGAGAGCGCTGACCGTGACGTTGTAGACGTGCCAGGATCCGTCCGGCGCGGTGAACACATTGCTGGCATTCGTCGCCCAGTTCGCGCAGGCCACGCCGACGGCGAGAATGTCGGCGCGGGCAGCCTGGGCCCCGTTCTGGATCGCGCTGGTCGAGGTGGCACCGCTGCCCTGCCGGGTAGCCGAGCGGGCAACGGTGTACGACGGTGGCGGCGGGGCCGGTACGCAGTAGCCGGTGACTGTCGCCTCGTACACGTACGCCGAGCCGTCGGGCGCGGTGTAGAGGTGTCGCGGCGTAGAGACCGTGACATTGCTGCAGGTCTCGCCGAGGTTTGCGGCGAGCGAGGTGAGCGCCGCGCGGGCGTTGTTCGCCGCGTTCTGCTGGCCGGCGGCCGGGCTCGGCCCCCATCCGGTGGATGTCGCCGACCGCCACGTGGCAGCCTGCGCTGCTGTCGCCGGGAGCACGAAGAGCCCCACGGTGACAGCCAGAGCGACAACCGTCAGCCGACGGAGCGACCGGCTGATCGGTCCACCCATTCGCCTGTCGAATCCATTCATGCGTTTGCCCCTTTCTGACCGTTAATCATTGCTTTGTTTCGATGTCTACGACGCCATCTCTGTGATACTAGTCAATGTCTGGGAAATCTCGAACAGACGGAGATGACTCGTCTCGGCCAACCCTCCCGGCAACCTGGCCGACGGCTGGCACACCGATCACCTCGTAGGTGACCGAGCCGGTCCACGGTTGACCTCGAGCGCGCTCCAGGTGCAATCCTGAGTCGCAACAGGATCATCGGAAGGAGCACATGACGATGGAACAGCGACCTCTCGGCAGCGTCGGACCGGTCAGCGTCCTCACCCTCGGTGGGGGCGGGCTGGGCCAGGTCTGGGGCGTCACCGACCGGGACGAGGCGGTGGCGACCGTACGGGAGGCGGTCGACGCCGGTATCGACCTGCTCGACGTCGCGCCCGGCTACGGCGACGGCGAGGCGGAGCGGGTGGTCGGCGCGGCGTTCGACGGCAACCTGCCGGCCGGCGTACGGGTCGTCACCAAATGCGGGCTGGGCAACCCGGCCGCCGGTGACGTCGCGGCCCTGCTGGAGAAGTCCCTCGACGACAGCCTGCAGCGGATGCGACTGTCGTTCGTCGACGCGCTACTGCTGCACAACCCGATCGTGGCACAGGCCGCGCCGGGCACCACCGGGGCGACCTCCGCCGACCTGTTCACCGAAGCCGTCCGGCCGGCGTTCGAGGATCTGGTCCGGCGCGGCCGGATCGGCGCCTGGGGGATCACCGCCGTCGAGGAGCCGGACGTGATCATCCGGGTGCTCGGCGATCAGCCGTCCCCGGCGGTCGCCCAGTGTGTGACGAACCTGCTGGACTCCCCCGGCGATCTGCTGATGCCCGGCAGCGGGGGCTCCCGGCCACGCGACATCCTGACGGCCGCCGGCCGGCACGGCGTCGGAGTGATGGGCATCCGGGCGGTCGCGGCCGGCGCGTTCACCGACGCCGTCGACCGGGACCTGCCGCCGGAGCATCCGACCATGGTCGACTTCCGGCGGGCCGCGCCGCTGCGCGAGCTGGCCGGCGAACTGGGCGAGTCGGCCGCCTCGCTGGCCCACCGGTACACGCTGTCGATGCCCGGCGTCGACACCGTTGTGCTCGGGGTGAAGAACCGCACCGAGCTGCGCGAATGTCTCGCGGCGGCGTCCGCCGGTCTGCTTCCGGCCGACCTGATGGCGACCATCGAGGCACGCGTCGCTAATCAGATATCCAAGTAGCGGGGCGGCACCGCGTCGGTCAGCCACACCCCGTTGGCGCTGCGATAGAAGAGGTGACCGTCTCGGGCCATCGCCGCCGCGTCGACGGTGAGGAACACGACGCCACCGGCCCGCCGGGCACCGACCCGGCGGGCCGTGTCGGTGTCCGCCGACAGGTGCACGTGGTGCCGCCGGGCCCGGTGCAGCCCGGTGGCCCGAATCGAGTCGAGCGCGGCGGCGGTGGTGCCGTGGTAGAGCCGCTCCGGCGGAGGCAGCGCGACCAGCCCCAGGTCGATCGGGACCGAATGCCCCTGGTTCGCCCGAATCTGCTCGGTGCCGTCGGGGTCGCGGCGCAGCGCGAACCGTTGCTTGCTGTCCCGCTTGACGACGGTGTCCAGCTCCAGCCGGGTGATCCGCAGCGCGTCGAGCAGGTCCGTCACCGGAATCCAGCCGGCCGGGTCCAGTTCGAGCGCGAACCGGTCGGGCGCGTGGCGCAGCGCCAGTGACATCCGTTTGCTCATTCTGACCAATACCTTGTCGTTCACACCGGCATTGTCGCCGTACGGCGCACCCGCCCGCATCGACATTGCCGCCAGCCGAGCACGCCCCACCAGAGCATCACCGGTAGATGCAGGGCATAGCCGAGCTGTTCCGCAGCTGCCGACGGGCCGTCGGTCCCGGTGGTCCAGGGCAGGACCACGCCGGCGGCACCGGACACTGCGACGGCCACCCCGGCACAGCGCAGCCCGGTCGGCAACGCGATGCCGGACGCGGCCGCCACGGTCGCAGCCACCCAGAGCAGCCCGGCCAGGTTGACCGTCCACTTCGCGGTGAGCAGCAGCCCTTCCGCCACCGCCACGGCAGCCGGTTGGTTGGGGTCGGCGGCGAGCTGGGTGACCGCCAGGTTTCCGGCGTCGTGCAGCAGCCCGGCCAGGCCGGCGCCGGTCAGCAGTCCGCCGGCCAGCACGGACAGGTGTGCGCGGGGACGGTCGGGACGCGCGGCCAGCACCAGACCGGCGGCGAGCAGGGCGAGCCAGCCGATCACGTCGAGGGCCAACTCGATCAGGTGCAGCTCGACCCGGGCGTGCACCGCCGTCAGCACGGCGGCCGGGTCGGCCGGGTTCAGGGTCAACCCGGATGGCACGACAACGCCGACACCGGCGAGCATGGCAAGCAACGACCCCAGCAGCAGTACGCCTGTCAGCCGGGCGGCGGAATCGCGTTCAACGGCATCCATGGCGGCACGCTAAAACCCTGCCGCAGGGGCAGAGTCAACACTGCGGGGCAGGAGGACACCGGCGTGTGGCGGATCGGTGAGGTGGCGCGCATGGTCGGGGTCTCCGAGCGGACCCTGAGGCACTACGACAAGGTCGGGCTGCTGCCGCCGGCAGCGACCGACCAGCTCACCGGCTACCGCTGGTACGGCGCGGCCGAACTGACCCGGCTGGAACGCATCCGTGGCCTGCAACGCCTCGGACTGTCGCTGCGCCGGATCGCCGACCTGCTGGACGCCCCCGACGCCGAGCTGCGGCAGGCCCTGGCCGAGACCGTGGCGGTGCTGCGCGACGACATCGCCGCCCGTACGGCGACGGTCGCCGACGCCGAGGACCACCTCGCCGGTACTGCGTCGGTGCTGCCGCAGGTCGCGCAGGTCGGTGCCCGCCGGCTGCGGGTACGCCATCTGACGGTCGCCGATCCCGCCGAGCTGGCAACGCTGTGTCTGCGGCCGCCGACGGTGCTGCTGACCTGGCTCCGCGGCTGGCCGGAGGCGGTGTTCCGGGCGGCGGTGGCGACCGAGGGGCCCGGCGAGCGGCTCGACCTGCCCGCCCGTACCGTGGTCCGGGCCGTTGTCGCACCGGCGACCGGCGTGGTCCGCGCCGGGCTCGAGCTGTTCGCCTGGCTGCCCCGCCAAGATCTGACAGTCGCCGGTCCCACGGCGGAGGATCACCTGGTCGACGGCGACGGGGAAGCCGTCACCGTCCTGGAGATCCCGGTCGCGGCCCGCCCGGACCGACCGACCCGCCTGCATCAGCGCGCCCGGCCGGCTCGGTGAACGGGACCGAAGTGTCAGCCGGGTGTGATTACCTACCGTCATGCCGCACCCGATCATGTTCGACGACGCCGACCCGCTGCTCGCCGAGGTACGCCGGCTCGCGCTGGCCTTCCCCGACGCCGCCGAGAAGATCTCACACGGCCATCCAGCCTTCTACACCACGAAGGTGTTCGCCTACTACGGCGGCTCGGTGAAGGTCGACGGCGTCTACCAGCAGCATGATCACTCCGTACTGGTGCTGGTGGACCCGGACGAGCGGGCGGCGCTGCTGGCCGAGCCACGCTGTTACGCCCCGGCGTACCTGGCCAGTTCGGGCTGGGTCGGGGTGGACCTGGCCGACGACACCGACTGGGCGGAGATCGGCGAGCTGCTCGACGCCAGCTACCGGCGGACCGCCGGGCCCCGTCGGGTGGCCCGGCTCGACGCCCGATAGGTCGACGGGTCGACAGAACCCCATCCGACAGAACCCGATATCGATCACACAAACTATCCGGAATTTATCCGATCTCCATCATGGACTCCGATCCGTCGCACTGATAGAGGTAGGGATGGCATTCGACGCACCGCCCCACCATCAGCAGATCGGGGATCCGACAATGCACGAGGTGCACCGCATCATTCGCACCCTGCGCACCGAGCGCGGGCTTTCCCAGCAGCAGCTCGGCGCGTTGATCCAGCTCAGCGCGTCGTCGATCGGCAGTTACGAGAACGGCCGTCTGGTCCCGGTGCAGCAGAACGCGAAGATCCTCGACGATGTGCTGGGCAGCGGCGACCGCGTGCAGCGCGCCTCCGCCGAGGCGCGCGGAATGTCCTTCGCCGGTTTCCTGCGCCCGTGGGCCGAAATGGAGGAGCGGGCCACCCTGCTGCGGTCGTTCCAGCTCGCGGTCGTCCCGGGTCTGTTGCAGACCCGGGAGTACGCCGAACGACTGTTGCGCGTCGGCCCGGTCGACGACGTGCCGACCCGGCTGGCGAACCGGCTCACCCGCCAGCAGGTGCTCACCCGCGCCGACGACCCGGCCGAGTTCATCGCCGTCATCGACCGCGGCGTGCTGCACCGCCAGGTCGGCACGCCGGAGCAGATGGCCGAGCAGCTGCGCAGTCTCGCCGAGGCGGCGGCACGCCCCAACATCTGGGTGCACGTGGTGCCGGGCAGCGCCGACGCCTACCACGGGCTCAACGGCTCGTTCGCGATGGCGACCGTGGACGATCACGTGTTCGGCTACGTCGATTCCCATTTCGGCGGTGACGTGATCAGCAACCCGGCCGACGTGCAGACATTGGAGCGGTCCTGGGAAGGTGTCCGCAGCTATGCTCTGCCTGTCGAGGAGTCCCACGACATGATCCTGAAAGCGGTGCAGACATGGAGCTGAGCACCACCCCTCGCTGGCGCAAGTCGACCCGCAGCAACCCCGCTGGCGGTGACTGCGTCGAGGTCGCCGACAACGTGCCCGGCCGGGTCCACGTCCGCGACACCAAGGACCGCGACGGCGGCACCCTGACCTTCGCCCCCGCCGCCTGGTCCGCGTTCGTCACCCTGGCCAGGACCACGTCCGTACGCTGACCGGCTCCGCCAACCAGCGGCGGTAGCGCCGCAGCGACCGGCGTCGCTGGAGCTGCTCCTGCATGAGGGAGACGACCGGGTCTGCCCGGCCGGGGTCGGCGGCTCCTCGCCCGACCTGGCGGAGCCGGCAGTGCACGACGGCCTGGGTGGCCGCCGAGGCCAGGTGCTTGTTCTTCCAGCGCGGGCCCGGGGCCGTGGCCGCTGCTTCCTCGCCGCGCAGCCAGCGCCGCGGTAGCTCCGGGTCCACGGCGAGTGCCGTCGCCACTCCGACGACAGCCGCGCCCTGGGTGCGTACCCGCTCGGCGACGGCGCGGCGGCGGACGCCGCCGGTGAGCATCACCGGCACCGGGGCCTGCGGGATGATCGTCGCGGCGGCGTCGAGGGAGTACGCCTCCCGGGCGAGGGTGTGTCCGTCCGCCGGGTAGCCGTTGGTGGCCAGGCTCTCCACCGACCCTCCGGAGAGTTCGACCAGGTCGACGCCGGTGTCGGCGAGCATGCCGACCACCTGCCTGGCGTCGTCCGGGTCAAAGCCGCCGCGCTGGAAGTCGGCGGTGTTGAGCTTGACCGCGACCGCCGCGCCGTCGGGCAGTCGACGCCGGACCTCGGTGACCACGTCGATCAGCAGCCGGGCCCGGTTGCGCAGTTCACCTCCCCAGCGGTCGGTCCGCCGGTTGGTAAGCGGGGAGAGGAACTGACTGATCAGGTAGCCGTGGGCAGCGTGGATCTCCACCCCGTCGAATCCGGCCTCGACCGCTCGTTGTGCCGTGCGACCGAACCGGTCGACGACCTCGTCGATCTGTTCCGGCGTCATCGCGGTGGTTGGGCGAAGAAGCGGGACAGCCGCCCGATGCTGACCGGTATGTCCGACGCCGACCAGGCCAGCCCCGGCATGTCCGCGTAGACGACCCGACCGGGGTGGTTGATCTGCATCCAGGCGCGGGCACCGCCAGCGGTCGCCGCCGCCGCCCAGCGCCGGAACGGTTCCAGCGGGGTACGGTCCGCGAGCACGACGTCGGAGGGGTCGGCGAGGGCACGCTCGTCGACCATGACGTGCCCGGTGATCAGCAGCCCCGCTCCGCCGGCACCCCAGCGCTGGTAGAGCGTGGCGAGCTCGGTGCCGGGCAGCTGACCGTCGACTGCCAGGAACTCCTCCATGGCGGCCTTGGCGATCCGGTTCGGCAGGACCTGCCCGCTGGGCAGTTCGAGCGGTTCGGCCAGTTGGGTCATGGTGCGGCTCCTCAGCTTTGACGACATACTTCGATACTCGAAGCGTTTCAGACCGTAATAGTTCGAGACTCGAAGCGCAAGTGGTACCGTCGGCCGGTGGACCACCGGGACCTCGTTGACGCCATCCGCGCCAACCACGAGATCTTCATGACGACCAGCGACCGGCTCGAACCCGCCCTGACCGCCCACGGGCTGACCAACGCGACCGCGCAGGCGCTGTGGGCGATCGACCCGACCGGACCGGCCCTGTCAATGAAGGCGCTCGCCGAGCGCCTGTACTGCAACGCCCCCAACCTCAGCTTCATCGCCAACCAGCTGATCGAGCGCGGACTGGTCGAGCGCAGCGTCGACCCCACCGACCGACGCGGCCGGGTGCTCGCCCTCACCGACAAGGGCCGACAGGTACGCCAGGAGATCATCGCGGCGACGCTGGAGGCGAGCCCGTTCGCCGACTGCCCGCCGCAACTGCTGCACGAACTCGCCACCCTGCTCCGGCAGGTCGCCGCCGGTCAGCCGGTAAGGAACCGGTAGGCGTTGCCGCCGCTCAGGGCAGCCCGCTGGTCAGCGGTGAGGAAGTCCGCCTTGTCGATCACCGCGCCGACCGGCCGTTCCCCCAGCGGGTACGGGTAGTCGCTGCCCAGCAGCACTCGGTCGGCACCCATCGTGTCGACCAGCAGCCGCAGCGCCGCCGGGTCGAACACCACCGAATCGACGTAGAACCGGTCCAGGTAGTGGCTCGGCGGGTGCGCCGACCGGCCGCGTACCACGGCGCCCCGGCGGTGCCAGGCGTTGTCGGCGCGGCCCAGCCAGAACGGGAAGCTGCCGCCGCCGTGGGCGAAGCAGATCCGCAGCGTACGGGGCAGCTGGTCGAAGCCGCCGCCGAGGATCAGCGCCAGGATCGACAGGTGGGTCTCGGCGGGCATGCCGGACAGCCAGCGGGCCATCCACCGGTCCAGTCGTGGCCCGTCCGGCATGTCCCACGGGTGGACGAACACCGGCGCGCCGGCTTCGGCGCAGTGTCGCAGGAAGGCGACGATGCCGGCGTCGTCGAGGTCACGGTCGCCGACGTGGTTGCCGATCTCCACCCCGGCGTGGCCGGCGGCCAGGCAGCGGTCCAGCTCGGCGCAGGCGGCGTCCGGGTCCTGCAACGGCACCTGGCAGAACGGGATCAGCCGACCGCCACCGGCGGCGGTGACCTCCAGGGTCAGGTCGTTGAAGATCCGGGCCACCTTCACCGCCTGGTCTGCCGGCCGGTCGTAGGCGAAGAACACCGGCGTCGGGGAGACCACCTGCATGTCGACCCCGTCGACATCCATGTCGGACATCCGGGTGGCCGGGTCCCAGGTCTGCGGGCCGACCGGCCGGAACTCCGTCTGACCCACCATGATCATGGCGGCGCGTTCGGAGTCGACCCGCAGCCACGGCCAGCCGGTCCCGCCACAGGCGGCGGCGAGATCCGGCCAGCCCTTGGGCACCAGGTGGGTGTGGACGTCGATGGTCTGCCCGGCGTCGGTCACGGTGAGGCTCAGCCCTTGCCCGGGTGCAGCGCGCCGCACTTGTCGCAGGTACGCGCGGACTCGTCACCGTAGAAGGCGGTGAAGACCGGCGGCAGGTCGGCGACGATGTCGCGGACCTGCAACTCCACCTCGTGCACCAGGTTTCCGCAGTCGAGGCAGTACCACTGGAACTTCTCCAGGGTGCCCTCCTCGCGGACCCGTTCGATGACGACACCGATCGAGCCGGCCTCCGGGCGTTGCGGCGAGTGCGGTACGAATCCGGGCAGCACCCACATCTGGCCTTCGCGGATGTGTACGGTCTGCGGCCCGTCGTCGGTCATCAGGTTGACGTGCATGTTGCCTTTGACCTGGTAGAAGAATTCCTCGTACGGGTCGACGTGGAAATCGGTGCGCTGGTTGGGCCCGCCGACGACCTGCACGATGAAATCGTCGCCGGTGGGGAACAGCTGCTTGTTGTTGACCGGCGGCTTGAGCAGGTGCTCGTTCTCACTGACCCAGTGGGGGAAGTTGACCGGTTCGGCGATGTCGCTCACGGGTGTCACTCCTTCCGGGTGGGGGCGTCAGCCGGTGCTACGGCGATGGCCTGGATCTCGATGAGCAAATGTGGGTGGGGTAGTTGGTGGACGGCGACGGTGGTCCGGGTGGGTCCGGTGTGGTCGAAGTGTTGCGCCCAGACCTGGTTGTAGCCGCCGAAGTCGTTCATGTTGACCAGGTACGTGGTGACCGAGACCAGATCGGTCAGGCCGGCACCGGCGGCGGCGAGCAGGTCGGCGATGTTGGCGATCACCGCGCGGGTCTGCTCCCGGATGTCGAGTTGCGTGGTGCCGAACTCGTCCACCGTGGCACCGGCGATGGTGTTGTCGGGGCGGCGGCTCGACGTTCCGGAGACGAAGATGAATCCGCCGGCTACCTTGATGTGCGGGAACGCCCCGCGTGGGGTGGCTTTGCCGGCGACCAGGTGCGCGGTCATGATCGGTCACCTCCTGCGGTGGTGCTGAAGGCGGCGGTGCCGAGCCCCTGGACGGTGGCCCGCACGTGCGCGCCGGGGGCGAGCGGCACCGCAGCGGTGGCCGCGCCGGCCAGGAAGATCCACCCGGCCCGCAGGTCCGGGCCGTGCCGGTCGGCCAGGGCGACGCCGGCGGCGAGGGCCCGGC